>PLWR01000468.1 GCA_003165615.1 Acidobacteriota bacterium
CCTGGAACTGCCCTCCGCCCCCCAAATTCACCCACTCGACTCCGTGAAGACCCCGTTTTCTTTCCCATGAGCTAGATCGAGCCGGGCGTCAGAAGCGGGGCGGGGGCAAAGAGCTAATTTCCCTCGACGCCTGCGATACGGAATTCGGGTCCCGAGACGAGCCCCTTGATGAAGTGACGCCGGAAAAGGCCTTTGAACGGAACTGGGCAGATTCATTATTGAGGCATGCCATGTTTAGTCTCGAGGAAGAAATGGCAGCCCTCGGCAAGCAAGGAGATTTGGAGGAATTGCGGCCGCTGGTCACTTGCGAGGGCGAGAATACATACGCGCAGGTAGCCCGAAGGCTCCATTGGACCGAGNNTCCACCGCCTGCGCCGGCGACTGGGTGAGCTTATTCGGGAAGAAGTCGCCAAAAAGGGGGCGACGCCTGCGGAGATTGAGGAGGAAATCCGCGACCTGTTTTCGGCATTCAGTTAATGGCCAAACCGGCCTGGGGCACAAGTCTCCGCACTGGCGTAAGCCCGAGTTTCCTCATCGGCAAGGGGGCAGAGATGCACGCTGCTTCCAAGCTTGAGCGCGCCGGTCCATTATGCTGGGCCGGAACAATTCTTTGTAACCAATCTCGATTTTTGCGTAAGTACTGGAGTGAGCGGCTGCGTCTGGGAGAGTGCTCCGCGAATTGTATGGCGCGCCACATGGACGTCAAAGCCGACATTGAGCGAATCTACTAACCAAGTCTATGAAAACGACCATTACTCACCATCGGGACTGCTACACAACCTCAGCGCTTCAATCGCGCCCACGGGAGGAGGAGAAAGCGCCCGGCTCGCGTCAAAACGCACGCGCAAGAACAGTAGGAAGGGCAACGGCAATCTGCGTCTTCACGCTGGGAGCCCTGGCGGCTCCCGTCTTATCCAGCGGGGCCGCCTCTGGACCATCGGGCGGCGGGCCCATCGGCTTGTTGCAGGAAGACACCAGCGCGATATTCGCTGCGATACAGGCCTCGGAGTACGAGATCGGCTGGCAGCCGGCGGCAAGGGCTTACATGGCGCCGAACCGCGCGCACAATCTCCGGTTCACCTTCCACGACGATGGCGTGACGGTTGTGCCCAGAGAGCCCAGCGCCAGTGTGGACTGGAAGGCCAGAATCCGTCTGGCGTCGTGCGGCAGACCTGGAGCACAGCTAAGTCCGGCCGTTGGGTCGGCTTCCTGGATGGTGAATGGTAACGTGGCGGAGGTCCGCAGTGATGGCGCAACTATCACATATAAGAATGACAGCGAGGGTCTGCGCCAAGACTTCCTGGTCGCCCTGAGACCGCCCGGAGCAGGTCCGCTCCGCCTCGACTTCACTGTGGAACGCGACCGGGTGGAGATGCAGGTGGATAAAACGGGCGAGTACATGTACCTAATTGGGGGCCAAACTAGAAGCGAGGGCAGGATGCAGTATAAAGACCTTAAGGTCTTCGACGCGAACAAACGGACACTAGGAGCCAGAATGGAGTTGGTGGATGGTGATCACTTCGCCATCGTGGTGGACGATGCAGATGCAACGTATCCGGTCTTGATCGATCCCCTCGTCGCTATCTGGCCGGGGATCACGAGCCCTAGTCCTGGGAGCAAGTTCGGGTACTCCGTCACTTACATACTGACTTCCGACACTCTGGGCGGGCTCGGTCCGTTTAGCCCAGAGGGCGGGTTATTGGTGGGTGCCCCCAATTTCGACCCTGGCAACGCTCCGAATGCAGGCAAAGTTTTCCTTTATGATACGCAGGACACGGGGGGATACGCCCTTCCGACGACCCCGACCTGGACCTACGTCGGAACCCAGGCTGGGATGCTTTTGGGCATGTATGCGGCTGATGGGGGACGGAACTTGTTCTCGGGTGGCTTGTACCATCATATCATTCTCGTAGGTGCGCCTTGGTACAGCTCCAGCGACAGCGCCGAGGGGGCCGTGCTGGCCTTTTACCCGGATATTAATAGTCACTATAGTAACGCGCCGGACTGGATGGCGACTGGTGGGGCTGCGGGGGCGCATTTCGGCTATAGCATCGCCGGAGGGGCTGATTTCAACCAAGATGGGTTGCCTGACGTTTTAATTGGCGCTCCGAACTACCCTTCCCAGCCTTCTCTGGCGTCGAGCCCGGCGTCGCCCACTGTCAACCAGGTTAACCCCTGCCCCTTCGGGCTGCTCAACCCCATCGGTACCGGTGAGGCGGTAATCTACTATGGCACACCCACGGGATTCGGCACGAGTCCGGGCTGGAATGCCGAGGGCGCGGCTTCCTCCCTTTTCGGGTTCAGCGTGGCCTGGGGCAACGTGGACGGTAGCGGCTATCCCGGGGTCACAGTCGGCGCTCCTGCACTGAACCAAACCGGAGCGGTTTACGAGTTCCTCAATGGGGCTAGCGGGCCCCATTCGAGCCCAGACTTGATGCTTGTGGGGCCAATCCAGAGTGGCTTGTTCGGGTATGCGCTCGCTTGCGCGGACCAAGACGGCGACGGCTTCGCTGATCTTGTCGTCGGAGCTCCGACTTCGACCACCAACTCGCTTTCACTAGTCGGCGCGGTGTACCTCTACCATGGCAGCCAACTCGGCCTGAGCGGGACTCCCGCTTGGAGTGCCGGCGGAACCCAGGCTGGCGAGGGCTTCGGCTTCAGTCTTGCTCTCGGCGATATGAACCTAGACAATTACAGGGACCTTATCATTGGGGCCCCGTGCCACAGCTCAGATCCTCAACATGGCCTCATCCAGAATGGCGCCGCCTATCTTTTTATCACGGATCCCTCTGGGCCGCACTTCCCTAATTTCTCGACTTGGCGCAACGACGGGCTAGCCGCGTACGTCGGGCTTGGAACCAGCGTGGCTTACGGTCGATACCTGATCAACCGCAACGCAAACATGATCGCGGGCGCGCCGAACAACGAGGATGGGCACACCCAAAATGTTCAGATCTGCAGGTGGCAGAACTGAAGATCGTGGCCAGTCGGCCTTCGAGTGGCCGCCAGCCCCTGAGAACCAACTGGTACCAACTGTCCACCGGAAAGGAAAGAGAACACAGGCACTCGAGCCGTTGCGGTGGAGGGAGCAGGTTTACAGTGTGACCAAAGCTGCCAGACCTGACGTTGACGTGGCTGGGATCAGGTCGGGCCCACCCCGTCCGTGGAAATGGCCTCGGTTTGTGGCATAATCACCTGAATCCATCCCAAGGATTGATTCGCAGATTCAACCCGGAGGGGGCCATGCGCCAAAAGCGCTTCACCCCTCCCCGCTTTGATACCTGTACCCTGTATCATGAAACCAGGGCCTGCGGGATCCGCACGTCCAAACTCGCCAATAGTCTCATGGGAGCAAGTCTTAAGGATTCGCCTGGGGTGGAGGCAGGCCGAAGAAGCGATGCTATTGGAGGAGGGCAAAACCGAATACCAGATGAAGTAAACGACACAGAAAGGTACGTCACCGGGGCTCAATCTTCACGGATTGAGCCCGCTTCATTTTCAGCTTTTCACCCAACACCTGAGCAAAACTGACAGGTGGTTCCAAGGGCAATTGCCCTGCGCGGGCCATCACGGCATCACATTCTCGCACGACTGGTCGATGGGCACAGCCACTGGACGGTCCGACGGCTGCACCAGCCCCTGGGCGAGAAGATAGGTCTCCACTTCCGCACCGCTTACGTCTGCGAGCATGTGGCCGCCGATCTCTACGCACGGGCTGAGCGGTTGGCCGCTCTTCTCCGTCATTTCCTGGCGCTGGGCCGGGTCGTTAATGATGTCACGGTCCTCGAAAGGCAAATCGTATTTATTCAGGACGGCGCGCACGCCCTGGCTCCAGCCGCAAGTAGGTTTCAGATAGGCAATAATATTCGGTTTATTCATAATTTAGAACTGCTTCTACACTGCCACACCTGCGCGGAAGATCAAATTTGAGTTTGGAAGGCGGGCTGGAGCCTTATGCACACCTGAATGTCCACTGATTGCGTCGCCGTTTCCCATTTCTCCTATGGAGGAGGGGGGCGAGGAGAGCAGGTCGTTGTGTTTAGCGAGATCGCCAGACCGATTGGTGAGGGATCCTGGGGGAATGGTCGAGCCAACCGGAGCAGAGTGAGCGGTAATGTGCCTCCTCTCCCCAACCCTCTCCTCCCGAGGAGGAGAGGG
>PLWR01000131.1 GCA_003165615.1 Acidobacteriota bacterium
AACTGCGAAAGTTCGGCTAGCCCCCAGCCCCCAGCCCCTGCTTTCAGGTATGTTTAGCCACGTAGAGAAGCACGCCGAAGATGACGATGGGGATTAATGCCAGCATGATGTAGAAGAGGACTTGCCGGATGCGGGGCGAGCGCCGCACTTTCCAGTCGCGGAGCTCCGCGCGTTCGGCGACCCCCACCTCATCCTGGTGGTAGAGGTCGTGGGCAAACTCCGCTGCGTCCTTATATCGATTGGCGGGATCGCGTTCCAGGGCGCGGTAAATGATCTCCTGAAGTTGCGGGGTGATGGCGGGATCGATTTCGCGCGGGGGAATGGGGTTATTGAGCAAGCGATCGTTCATAATGGCAAAGGGGTTCTCCCCCTGGAACGGCACCTTGCCTGTCAGCATTTCGTAGAGCATCACGCCCATGGCGTAAATGTCGCTGCGCGCATCTCCCCGTTTTCCCTTTACCTGTTCGGGGGAAATGTAATCGGGCGTGCCCATGGTGTTGCTGAGCTTGGCAAACGTAATGCGCCGGGCGCCGGCATTGGCGGCAATGCCGAAATCGATCAACTTAATGTTATCTTCGGCGTCGACCATGATGTTCTCCGGTTTCAGGTCGCGGTGCACAACGCCGTGGCTGTGAATGTATCCCAACGCGTCCAGGATTCGCAGAGTAATCTTCACCGCGCGTTCAGGAGAAAACTTCCGCCCGCTCATGAGGCGGCGCAGCAACTGCCCATCCACCCACTCCATGACCATGTAGACGCGTGAGCAGTCTTCATCACGGAACACCTTCATAACGCCGGGATGGTCCAGCCTCGAGCCGATATCCGATTCGCGTTGGAAGCGTTCAAAGAAGATGGGGTCGCACTCCATCTCGGGGTGCGGGATCTTGATGGCCACGGGTTTTCCCGTGCGGGTGTCAATCCCTTTGTAAATGGAGGCCATGCCGCTGCGGGCTATGAGCTGTTCGATCTGGTAGTGATCGAGTTGATCACCGGCGTGGATAGGAGTCATGCAATAAGCATTTGCCCGGGCCGCGAGAGTTATAAGCAGTGAAGAGTGAACAGTGAATAGCAAATCGTCAATGGCTGGCGGCCAACCTTACGGTTAGAGAGGCCGGAAAAGGTTTAGCAATACCATTCACTATTGATTATTCACGATTTGACAACAAAGGATGCCTTCTGCTTACCGCTTACTGCCGGCATTGAAATTGGCACTGCCATGCGGCGTTAGCACAGCTTGTAAGGCCTCCCTCGGTACATTCCCACACGTTCGACGCTCTTGATGCGAATAACCTGAACGCTGATATTATCGCTACCATCCCGCTCATTGGCAAGGGCTACCAACTGGAACGCGGCATCCTTCAAATCCTTATTCTGTGTGACAATGCGCGCCATGTCAGCCTCTTCCAGCGCGCCGTGCAATCCATCGCAGCAAAGCAATAATACATCACCCGGAACCACTTGCGTTTGATTGACGTCGACATTCACAAAGAGATCGTTTCCCACCGAGCGCAGCAGCTTATGGCGATTGGGTGATTGTGCTAACTCCTCCGCGGAGATCAGTCCCAGCCGCACGTGCTCATTGGCCACGGTGTGGTCGCGGGTCAGCAGCGTGGCGCGGCCCCGCCGGATCAGGTAGCAGCGCGAATCGCCCACGTGCGCGATGACGGCGCGGTCATGACGCAGCGCGCACGCGACGATGGTGGTGGCCATCCGCGTCCCACCCGGGGCCGCCGCACGGCCCGCTTCATAAACCTTCAGGTTAGCCTTCTCCGCCAACCGTGGCAGAAGCTCGGTGTGGGGTTCACCGGCGCGGGAGGCGCGGAATCCCTCGACCATGCAATCCACTGCCATGCGGGAAGCAACCTCGCCCCGCTCATGTCCTCCCACTCCATCCGCCAGAACGAACAACCAACCGTGCGAACGCCCCTGCGCCGGATTAGCCGGAGACACGTGCCCGTGAGAGTCCTCGTTCGTGTCACGGACCTTTCCAATATCGCTATGTTCGCTGAAATCTATATCCAACATGGAGGCCTGAACCGAACGCTCTCCTGAAGTTAAGGATACCGGGCGAATCGGAACAACTGCCGCCGTGTTCTCTATCATAACATCTCCTTAATGGTCGATGGCCGAAGGGGAGGCGGCGTTGGGCCTGGGTTTCTCACCAGGCCGAGCCCATGCAGGGAGTTGGATAACGCCGCCCGTCCTGACCCGTAGCTCGCAATGCGTTTTGCCGTTGCTGCGCGCGCCGCCTTCGAAAGGCGCGCGACTGTTTCGGTAAGCTTCGCCGGATAGTTGGTGATGATCCCGTCCACTCCCTCCAGGATCGTGCGGCGCATCTGGCGCGGGCTGTCCACCGTCCACGGAATGACGAGCATGGAGGCGCGATGTGCCCGGTAAATGAAGGAGGGCGAGGCCGCCTTCCAATGGGGTAAGAGCACCTCTGCGCCCAGGGCCTTCGCCTCGCGGATCGCCGGTAGGCGGCCAGCGATGGACAAGCCTATATGGACCTTGCGGTCCAGTTGCCGAAGGCGCCGCAGCCCCGGCAAGTTGTAGGCAATCACGCGCGTGAGGTCGTGCACTTTGGCGCGATCAATTTCCTTCAGAACCTTGACTTCCGCTTCCGGCTGGGGGTTCTTGATGGCAACCAACGCCATGCATTTCTGCTCCCGAACCCAATACAGAACTTCGAAGAGCAAGGGGATGGGCGCGCTGGCATAGTGCTGCCTGGCGCGGGAAGGGAATCGATGATTGAACCAGGAGCCGGCATCGAGCTGGAGCAGGGTGTTTGCCTGCTTCTCTCGCACCCGGCCGCGGCCGGAAGTTGTGCGGCTTAAGGTTCCCCCGGAGATGACTATCGGAACCCCATCGGAGGAGAGTTGAACCTCGATGAACACTCCCTCCGCGCCCTCTTTTAGGGCGAGGTCGAACGAGGCAAGAGTGTTCTCCGGCGCCTCCCCCGCCGCTCCCCGCTGGCCGATCTTAAGAGGAGGCCAAATGAGCGCTTCATGCCGGTGGTTGCGGACGGACTTTGGGGAAACGGAACGAGCGGCCATGTTGGTTCATCACAGATGCTGGCGTTTTGGGAAAGACAATTTCAATGCGACTTTCCAGTTGGTAGTGGTGTGATTTGCGATACGCGGCCCCTTCCAAGCGCAGTCAATCCCGCTTTCGCGGGAATGACCAGTGCTTCGAAAGGGTTTCCATTCCAAATGACACCAGCACCTATCAGTTGGGACCGGCGGAGCGGTGTGAGCCGCCCCGCCGGTCCGCAGTGTAGGGGAGTGAGGTTTCAAAGCGCTCCCCCGCGAGCTAGGAAGCTGCCACATTGCTTTCAATAAACGTCGTTCGACCTGATTTCTTGCTGGACTTGATGAAGTAGATGCCGCCGAAAATGGCCCAGACCAAGGCGATTCCCAAGGCGCTCAGGGGCTCCATCTTGGTGCCGAAGCCCATGAAGGGACCGACTAGGTAGAAAATCATGCAGGCCAGGTTTGCCACCAGACCGAAGAGGGGAATCAGCAGGTGTTTTACCACTTGGAATTTGGGATGGTTGTGGTAAGCCACCATGCAGATGACACAGCTCAAGGCGTAGAGCACGAACGTGCCGAAGTTTGACGCCAGCGTGATGGTCAGTAAGCTGTTGGGAAGCGCCGCCAGCTTGTCGTGCGAGAAGTATCCGAAGCTGGAGAAAAATCCATGTGGCAAGGCCGCGATGACCGAGTCGGCAGGAGCGCTGGCATCGCCGAACACCGTCACCAAAGCCAGGCACCCGAACACGGCGGAAATGATCGCCAGGGTCCAAATGGCGCGGTGCGGTGAGAGGTTCTTGTCGTGCAGAAGTCCAAAGTGTTCCGGAACTTCCTCATCCTTGCCCATGGCGTAGGTCACGCGGGC
>PLWR01000060.1 GCA_003165615.1 Acidobacteriota bacterium
CGATGTCGATGTGCGAGTGAGGCAGGAGATAGACCGTCATCTTGCGTACCGGCTTGACCGCGGCCGTCTGTGCAACCACCGTTTGCCCGGCATAATCGATCGCGATCTTCAAGGGCTGTTGAGTTTCGACCGCGGCGATCGTAAAGGCAGCGCTGTGGCGGCCGAACTTCAATCGCATGGGCACGGCTTTTTGCCCCTCGACGCGCAACACGGCGTCGATCGGCCGTACATAGGGGTAGTCCAGCACGACCGTCAACGGCCGCACGAGCCCGCCGTTGCACCTCTCGGCAACCGGCACGGTTTGGACGTCGATATCGATGCCGTGCGGCGCCGGCTCCGGCGGGCCAGCCTTGAAAAAGGCAATCTCCTTGCCCCCGACGCAATCGATCCCTGGGTTGACCACCTTGGTGACCTGCCAGCGGACTTTTTGGGCGGTGACCGCCTTGGGCAACGCAAACATGGTCACGCCCGAACTCTGACCGACGTGGGGAACGGTAACCGTCGAGAGTAAATGGCCGGCGGCGTCGCTAAAGGTCAGTTGCGACGTGGCCACATTGGCCGTGTCGTGGCGGTCGACGTGGCGAAACGCGCCGATGGTGACCGGGGCACCGAAATCGAACTCGACGAAGGTGTTCGTGCCCTTGCCGTCCGACGCGTACTCGCTGTTCTCTTCACCGTCGAGCAGGAAAGCGGCCGAGTAGGCCCCGCCCGGGAAGGCCTTGGCGGCGGCAATGACCTTGGGCGCCGGCAGCGGCGTGAGCCGCATGAACGCACCCTCGGCTCCCGCCCGGCTTGCCCAACAGGCGGCCAGGGCGGCAACAAGTGACACAACGATGGCAGACTTACGCGTCATGGCGGCTCTCCCGTGCAGCAAGGAAGGTTATTCTTTGGGGGTGGGCAGAAGGCGAGGAATTAGACGCTGGCAGAACCACCGTATTGTACTAGCGTCGTTATTACGGCGTCAATTCCCGCAAAGTCCTGATCGCCGACCCGTTACCGCCCCACTTCAGCCACCTTGCGTTGCGATTGGCTTCTGGGCAGAGCAATGATCGGAGGTGCTGTCCCGTCTGTTTTTCTCCACAGAGAGATTGGGCAGGCAACACTCCGCCATTCCATTTTCCTCAGCCAACTCCCTCGGTTAATAAGGGATGCGTCGGAAAAGAGGTTCCTCCTAATCGGAGGTACTGCTGCGAGTTAGGGCACCTTGTAGGAAAGCACGATCACCGACTTTCCTGCCTCGGTCTGACATGCCTATCAGTCCCACCGAAGACCCTAATAACCCGCCTCACGGAAAGCCTCAACCAAATCAATTGAATATTATAATTTCAATTCCAGATTATCAGAATAAACCAGATGACCAAAACCTGCTTGCGCTGCTCGGAATGCGTTACGATTGAAGCCAGACCCCTTAAACACGATTTGGGGGGCAGGTCAGCCCTTCCGATCCAGCCTCGGATGTAGACCAACGGCATGAAACTCCTCGCGGAACACCTTCATTGCCGTGTCGATGTCGGCCTCCTTGGTCATCACCGAGTCGTGGATGGTGAGGATGAAGGCGCCGGGCTTCTCTTTCTTGAACCGTTTCACTACGCGGTTAATAACGAAGCTGCTTTCCACCCGCTGCATCCAACAGGCCAAATGCTCCCTGTCCTTGGCCTTCACCTCGTTGATGAATTCCATGATCGACGGGAATAATCTGGCAAACAGCCCCTGTAACGGTGTCCTGTAGCCTCTCTTGGCATAAAACACATCTCGGAAACACCTCTGCTTGAACTCCCCCCTTCTTCTGCTTGATGAAATGTCTTCTCCTGCCTCCTCTGCCAGAAACTCATACAGCCTTCCTTCCTCACATAACCGGAGATACTCCAACACATCCCTACCAATCGATTGTCTGTTCTCCTCTTCCTTCCCTTCTCCATTCTTATTAAGAATATGACCAAAATCACATCGTAAAGGATGGGTGTTATGGGATGGGATAGATTGGGAAGTATTGGAGTTCTTCTTATTAAGAATGTGATGAAAATCACATCGTAAAGGATAGGTGTGGGAGGATGGGATGAATTGGGATTGAATATGGACATTATTAGGAAAAGAAGAGGAAGAAGATGGAGACAGTAAGACCTCAATGTTCTCTATTTTGAACTGATGAAGGTCAAAATAGCCTTCTTTATCGTTAAGGGAGAAGAGAGATCGACCATTTTTGAGCCAGTTGAGGTAAGTCAGCCCCAGAAAGAGCGGTTGGCTATTACTAATATCCACTTCAGCCAGTCTTTCGCCATCTACGGTAAGAAACTGCCGCAGTTCCCGCTTCAAACTACTGACATTATGATGGACTCGCCCGTAGGAATCGGTGGTGAACCGCCAATCCTGATCCTGGACATGAACCAGCGCGTTGGTGCAATGGGCCACCGCCTCGGCAGATAGCCCCAAGTTTTCGAGACACCTGACCGCTGCTTGGTATTCCACTCGCACCCGCTTGAGCTGTTCTCGGAGATAGCAGCGAATGGGACACGATGATGTCCGATCTGGCTCCTCATCCCGCCACTGAATGAGTTTCCGGCGGAGGATGCGGTTTTGCGGCTCATAGCGGCGGGCAACGCTCCGTTGAAACGCGGGCGCGAATCGATAGAGTTTTGAGCGCCTTCCTGCCCGCCACT
>PLWR01000292.1:0-3901 GCA_003165615.1 Acidobacteriota bacterium
TTCACATGTTCCAGGTACCGTTTTTAGGCCCACCGTGGATATAGTGATCGTGGTTTTCCGCGAAGTCTTCCGGCAGGTCCTTGACCGTGCCCGCCAGCGCCAGCAACTTCTTGCCCACCGGCTCCGCAGGCGCCACAGCCGCAATCGGCTCAACACGCACCTGCGCACCTTCGGGTAACCTTGCCTCCGGCGGCAAAATTACGACACCCTTCGAAACTGTTCCCCGGTACGTCATGTTTCCTCTGTTGCCTATTCTACAATAAATGCAGTGTGAGCGGCGTCCGGAAAAGGTGTCAGGCTATTCCGGCTGACAGTAGTTGGGCAATTACTCAAGTTGGGCGCGCACCGTTCCCTTATGCTGTCTCTCGGCGAAAGCCAACCTGAACAATGAGTTTACCGCCTGAACGACTTGCTGCGCCCCGCCCGGTTCGAAGTAGACTTCGCCGCAGCGGCCACAAACCCACGCCTGGAGTCCAGAGAGCTTTACTTTGGTTCCTTCTTTTTCAAATTCCTGGGCAATAGTCTTCCTGCGAACCTGGCCCCCACATTCGGAGCACTTTGCTTTCACGGGTTTGTTCATCATTTGGAGTTACCATAGCGTCGACGAAGCGGATCACTGCTCCCGCCGGCTGGTTGTCCGGGCTCGCGCATCGCGCAAGCGATCTCGGATGGCCTCGGGAACAGGGTGCGTGGCTTCAAACTCCGACCACGCTCGTTCGGCGTCACGCATGGTTGTATCCACCTGCTCCTGGTGGCCAAGGTAAAAGGTGATCGCGCCGTATACCTGCTCCAAGGTCAGGATGGGAAATGCCTGGCGGATACTCTCCGGCGAGGCGCCATTGCGGAACTCGTGCACAATAGAGTCCAACGGCACTCGCGTCCCTTTGATGTAGAATCCGCCGTCCCGTGCGTCGATGTAATCGTTGGCCATCATACCCGTCAATTATAGCGTATTCCGGCTGGTGAAAGCAGAGAGCTGCCTCCGAGATTTCCAATGCTCACCTATGGCTGCGGTGAACTTAGCCCCGGCCGTGATGGCGGCTGCGGCCGGCTGGGAGCGGTTGGCTGGTCAAGGATGTTCCCCACATCTGGTGAATGATCGCCAAAAACCAATGCGGTGAACATGAAAATGTCGGTGTCATCGTCTTTCCAGGCTTGGCGCGGCAGGCCGGCCTTCAGGCAGGTCTGTTCGATGAAGGTGTCCCGGTCCCAATGTTCTTCCACGGGGACCTGCGGCAGCAAAATCCCCTCGATTTCTCCCTGCTTCATAATCAGTCCTTGTTTACCCACCTTGATCTCTTTAATATCCAGGACACGGCGGAGCGGCGACATGACGGAAACCTCGTACTCAAGAAGCGGCAGCTCCTGGGAGGTGACGGGCGTGAAGCGCGAATCTTCCAGCGCCGCATAGGCCGCCACGTCACGAACCGTTTCCGCCAGGGATTTCATCGGCGTGATGTAGCCGATGCACCCGCGCAGCTCACCATGCTCCTTGAGGGTGACGAACGCGCCGCGGGCTTCCTCCAGGCGCGGGAAGCCAGTTGAGCCCACCAGGTACATCTTGCGATCGCGGACGGCGGTCTCAACCGAGGTCCGCGCAATTTTCATCAAAGCATCTTTCTCATGGCTGGTCAGTTGGAACTCCGCGCTCTTCTTGATTTCCGCCGCGCTCGCCGGGGTGATCGCCACCGCGCCATAACCCACCACGCGGGTCTTGTCTCCCGTGGCGTCTCCGGAGTTGGCGTATTTCAAAATCTGCGCGTGCGTTGCACCCAGGCCCTCGGCGGCGATCATGCCTGCGACAATCGGGCCTCCGCCGCATGCCTCCCAGGTCTGAATGCCTCGGCCCCACATGGCAAAATTGCGCGACAGGCTAAGGTAATCCCAATCCTCGATGGCCTGGAGGGTTTGATGGTCGACGTTGTTCGCGTAGTCGTAAGGGTGATAATGCGAGAGATCGGAACTCACCAGGATGAGCGTCTGGGCGCGCACATCAGGCTTCTCCGCCAGCAGCGCCTTCGAGAGCGCCCGTCCCAGGGCGCGCTCGATGCGGTAATTCTGGTCCCCCATGATGATGGGGACCAGTTTGAAATCACCCAACGTGCGCTGAAGCCAGGGCAGTTGCACCTCCAACGCGTGCTCGGCATTTTCGGCTTCCTTGACGTGACCACGATCGGAGATCTTGATGTCGGAACTCAGTTTGGCCAGCTTGGCGCGAAAGTCCTTGTCCACGGGAACCTGACCCAGCGGGGTCGCGTAAGCGTCGCCATCGTAAATGGAATTGAAAGGAAAATTGACATAGTGCGACGGCGCAATCACCACCACGCGCGTGTATTTCCGTCCCTTGAGCTGGGCGAAGCACGCTGCCGCCACGGGACCCGTATAGATGTAGCCGGCGTGCGGGCAGATCAGCGCCACCAGCGGCCCTTGAACTTGCGCCACGACGTTGTGCGCCAGAAGGCCGTCAATCATCTGGGCAAGTTCTTTGGGGTCGGCGGGGTAGAAGCCTCCCGCCACACCCGCCGGGCGAACCTTCGGCGTCTCGCTGTGGCAGGATGGACTGGTTAGGAGAACCAACACCGTGAGTAACGCAATTGAGAGGAAGCACCTGAGATTCTTCATGACGTCACCTTTAAGAGGCAGTGGGCAGATGGGCAGGTCGGCAGATGGCCAGCCGCTAAGTCGGTGTGGGAAGTTCGCATGGCATTGCCTTTAAGCGGCAGATGGGCAGCGGTTAAGAACTCTGGAGCGACCGGATCAATCGGTGCAACATCTTTCCTAAGCGGTCACAATGCTCCAAGGTGCTTTGAGCTTCTGGCTCTGTCAGAAGCCTGACGCGCGTGCAAAGAATCAAGTGGGTTTCCACTTCCTTCAACGAGCCTTGGGAAATCCTGAGAAATTGAGTGTATTCGCCTTTATTGTCCCGGCCTTAGCCTTCTGCTATGTTCGCGGGGATTGAACTCGCAGCCCGGCGAATCTGCGAGGTCATCCCGAAAAGTTCGTCTTTCGGAAAAGGCTTCGTCAACGCGTAGCAAATCACCGCTAAGCTCATTCCTGCCAGACTCGCAAGTCGCGATAGGACCGAATCCTGCCGTCCTCCCTTTTGGGGCTCTCCCCTGCTTGTTCATTCCCCATCCGCCATCCTCCAATTTTCCTTCCGCTATCTGCCCATCTGCCCACTGCCCATCTGCCCACTTCTCTACGTCCAGACTCCCGGAATCGGCGTGTGGCAAAATTGGCACTTGCCGTGGCGGATATAAATGCCGGCGATCGTGTAACCGGTGCGGTCGACAACCTTCTTGCGGCAGTGCGGGCAGTAGGTGCTCTCCGCCGGGTGCCCGGGCACGTTGCCGATGTAAACGTAATGGAGTCCCTCGGCATCGGCGATGGCCTTGGCGCGCTCCAATGTCTCGATGGGCGTGGGTGGCAGATTCTTGAGCAGATACTCGGGATGGAAGCGCGAAAAATGCAGGGGCACATCGGGGCCGAGCTCGGATTTCACCCAGCGTGCCAGGCCCTGGAATTCCGCGTCGCCGTCGTTGAGCGAGGGGACGACGAGATAGACAACCTCATTCCAAACACCGGCCTTATGAATCGTCAGGATGGCTTCCAGCACCGGCTTGAGCTCACCATTCACGACTTCCTTGTAGAACTTTTCCGAATAAGCTTTCAGATCTATCTTGATGGCATCAACTTGCGCGCACAGCTTCTTGAGCGGCTCGGCCTGAATGTATCCGCCACTCACCACCGCGCTGCGCACTCCCGCTGCCCGCCCCGCGGCGGCGCAATCAAGCACATATTCGAGGAAAACCACGGGCTCGCTGTAGGTGTAGGCGATCACCGGGCAGCTATTCTGCTGGGCGAGCGCAGTAATCTTCTCCGGCGGCGCGTAGGTGCTGCG
>PLWR01000292.1:3988-14421 GCA_003165615.1 Acidobacteriota bacterium
CTCGCGCGGGCAAAGCTTGCACTTGGTCTTCTTGTAGGGCAGCTTTTCGTAGAACTTCGCTTCCCGGATGAACTGGCTGTCGTCCTCAGCGCTGGGCGGGGCGGGTGGGGTTGCGAACAAGGGTGCTGCAAACGGGGCTCCTGCAAATGCTCCACCGCAGGCTGCGAGACAAGGCAGGGAAGCGGCCTTCAAGAAGGCGCGGCGGTCGAGAGCGTTCAAAATGGTCCGGGAGGTGTCTTTCATATTTCCACCCGCTCGCGGGTGGCGCATACATAGCTTTTCATGTGTGCGCTCCGGCAACACGCGCAATATTTCTGTCCATACGTCCTATCCCTGTCCTGGCTTCTTAACGGCCGCCGACATAAAAGTCAATGTCGGCGCCACCCGCGCGTTCATTTGATTTTACAACCCTCGCCCCCTTGGGGGAGAGGGTGGACCGCAACCGGCGCTTTCTCCAGCCGGGGCGGGCCGGNNCCAAGGGGGCGAGGGAAGAAAAATCTTTGGCGTTGGTGCTGTAATCACAAGCCTCTCTGCGACAAAGGGGAGAGGGCTCGCATCTTTACTTCTCCTCCGTGCCCGTCACCTTTCCACCTGCTCGATGCGCTTCGGATCGCAAGTCCCTAGCCGGTGCTCGGCATCAGCGGCCGTCGCGATGTACGTCGGCTCGCGCTTCAATTCGCGGAGCGGCTTCATTCCGGCCTCAGCGCGCTTCTTCTCGATGATCTTCCAACCCACGTAATCCAGCGCCACAGGGTCGCGCGAAACCAGCAAGCCGTTGAATGGCCACATCCATTGCGGCATGTAGGACGGCCCGCCGTCGTATTGCGCGTTGAGGCCATCGCAGATGTGCAGGCGCACTTTCTGCCGGATGGGGAGGAACGCGTAAACGTCAGCCACGTAAGGGTTGCATGCGTCCGAATGATACTTGTTGGGGTTGTGAATTGCGCCAAACATACTCTTGAGCGCCAGCGTGACTCCGGCGATGCCGTGGTCCTTGAGCACCGGCAGATTGATGACCGCGTCGCAGACCTGCGTCAGCGTGCGGCACAAAAGACTGCCCGCCTTGCCGAAGGTCGAGAGGTCCTCCTCAAAACCCATCACGTCATTGCCAAAACACCGGACACCCGAACCGTGCTCGGCGATCTTGAATCGGGCGCGCTCCAGGTCGGAGTTTTGCCGGTCCCAGATGACCATCTCGGTAATTCCCGCTTGCCGCAGACGCTCCGTAATGGCCTCCACCAGCTCCGGGTGCGTGGCGTTGCCCCGGCCGCCCAGACAATTCACCTTCAGCCCCACCACCTCGCCCGGGCGCACCACCTTCTTCCACGCTTCGATGGGGGAGTCGCAGTCGAAGGATGCCTGCATGGCGCGGTCGAGCAATTGGGCGAGCGGCGCGGAGTCGAAACCCGTCCCGGCGCTGCGGATTTTCGCGTCGCGGGCAATGACCACGCGGGACCGCCCTGGTTCGGCGGATGGCAACGCCATGGCGCGGCTGTCATCCAGCTTAAGCGCGGCAAGTGTGCTCCCCAGCATGAAGCCCTGCTTCAGGAAGGAGCGGCGGGTTGGCGGGAAAGGTGGCTTCCGCATGGAAATGCCTCCGACGTGATCTCAGTGGGTCAGAACTCTAGGCGCGGTCAGGAGAATTGAGCGGTGGGCGAAGTCACCCACTCCATGAGACGAAAACAGACCCAGACTTTTTGCAGCACTCCAGGTGCCAAGTGGCAATCGCCAGTTGCCGGACTCTTTCCTTTGAAACCTCAAACTTCAAATCACCGAAACGGGCATCAGCCGCTAACAAGTCCAAGTCCTGCCCCCACGCCGCCCCGTTTATCACCGCCTCTTCTCGACTTCACGTCAAACGCAATCTCCTTTCCTTTCATTAACATTCTGGGATTGCAGGGCGATTTCGGCAATTCCCTGCTCGCGGGATGGGGCCGACGTGCCTTCCCAGGTCCCAGGGAGAGGACGAGATTCCCTTGCTGGCGTGCCGAGGCCGGGCTTCGATCCTTCCGTGGCTGGGCCGCTGGGCGAACGCTCTCCGCGGCCAGGGGGACGCGGTGTCACCCACGAAATCGTCGCTCACGGCTGGGACGCTGGCATCGCAGGGACAAACTTACCGATCAGGCTGTCTCCTGGTAAAGTTCTTAATTTATAGGGGGATCGGCGAGAGGCAGGCCGTGCATATCATCTCTAGCCTATCACGATCAGAGGTTGTTGTCAGGAGAAATTATTACTGGTTAGATACCCGGATTCATTGGGAGCAGCCGTCCGTGATGCCAGAAACGGCGCCGAAAGGCAAGCGCGAGCTCCGCTTGCTCAGGCAATCCGGTATGAACAACGGGGAATGCCCGGCGCGATTTTTCGTAAATTTCCAAGGGCCGCCCTTGCCCTTCAGGAAGGGGGCAAACTTCATATCGACATCCAGAATCTCCGCCCCCAGCCAGTCCTTGAGGAAATGCACGGTTGGGGCGGCGCTAGCGCTTAGTTGCATTAATAAGCGATATTATTTGTGGCTCTCGGAAGGGCGGGGCTTTAGCCCCGCCGCCCATGGGCGAAGGGTTGAATGGGCCTTTAGGCCCTGAAGGCGCATCTCTTCAGGGGCTAAAGCCCCTAAATCCCACCCAAGTTCTGCGGCGGGGCTAAAGCCCCGCCCTTCCATCCCCGACAAAATAAGATCGCTAACTTCTGCAACTAAGCGCTAGCGCACTCCTTTGGAGTTCAGGAACGGTGTGTACTTCTTGTCAATGCCCATGATGTGCTTGCTGAGCCAGTCCTTCAAGAATTCCATCACCTCAATTGTCAGTCCAACTTCGTTCTTCTGAAATTTGCTCTGAAAATCCAGGACGGTCCTGGTCAGGCGGTCGTGCTCGGCCTTATGGATGGTGTACTCCGGGTATCCGTGCGACTCCATAAGCTTTTCTTCGGTCTTGAAATGCGCCTGCGTATAAGTGACCAGGCTGGAAAGAATCTTGCCGAGCTGATCCTTGCCATGCCCTCCAATCATAGCCTGGTGAAGCTCATTGATGATTTTCACCAGGTTCTTGTGCTGCATGTCGATGATGCCAATCTGGACGCTATAGGTGTCACTCCAGGGGAAGAGCAGGGCGGTTGCGGTAGCCATATTCGTCTCCTCAATCGGGATTCAGCGAGCCTCGACGAGTCCTTGTGATAAGGCCAATTTGCAGGACGGTCTCTGGCCGCCGGTCCCTATCATGAATGATTTCGGCGCATCCCGCCGCGGCAGGGTTAACTGCACACACGGCAGCACCGTCGAGGCCGATGTATTCACCCAGGCTCTCCCTGGGCCTTCCCCTCTTCCATCGGTCCCTGGGGGTGGAATCTTTAATCGATATTTCACAGGCTTGCAAGGCGGGTCGCTATTTCTTCCGGGGTGGTTGTGAAGGACGCATCTCAATGCGGCTGGCCAGGGCCGTAAGGGGGAATTTATAGAGGTCGATCACCGCTTTGGCCACGTCTTCGCCGGTCAGTTTCCAGCTTTCCCGCGACTTGGCGCCGGGCGTGGCGGCAAAATCCGTATCCACGCTGCCCGGCATCAGGTAGCTGACGCGAATGCCGTCGTAGCGGACGTCCTGCATCATGGCCTCGCTAAAACCGTTCAGGCCGAACTTGGAAGCGTTGTAAGCGGAGCCGCTGGGCATGGGATTGACGCCCGCGAGGCTCGAGATGTTGAAGATGTATCCGCCGCCGCGCTTACGCATGAGGGGAATAGCTTCACGGCAGCAATAGAAGACGCCGGAAAGGTTGGTGTGAATCGTGGCGTCCCACTCTTCCACACTGAGCTGGTCGATGGGTTTGAAGATGCCGATGCCGGCGTTGTTCACCAGAATGTCGAGGCCGCCGAACCGTTCCGCCGCCGCATGAACCGTCTTGCGGCAGTCTTCGTAGTTGCGGACGTCTGCCGCCGAGCCATCCACATTGGCGGGACTTGCGATGCGTAGCTTCTCCAAGGCCGCCAGCAATGATTTCGGATCGCGCCCGCAAATGAAGACGTTCGCGCCTTCCGCCAGCAATGCCTGCGCGACACAGAAGCCGATCCCCCGCGACCCACCCGTGACCAAAGCGACTTTGTCCTTCAATTCGTTTGCCATAACCATCCCCCTGCCAAAGCGATGAGCTTATAGATTACTCCAAACTCGGTCGCGGGATGAAGTCTTCTGTTCTGCGCAAGGCGACCCTCAAATTCTGTTCCCCAGAACGGAGATCGGGCGATCAGGCCATTGAGTGATGGGGTGATTTGTGATTTGCGATTTGCGAATTCGCCAAATTGGTTCATCCTCTCACGTGAAACAGCCGATAGCCGATGCGGGGAAGTGTGTCACGCATGGCTCAGGTCCCTCGCCGCCAACCCACCTTTGTAAGGTGCAGTGCCATCTTTCACACTCCAGCAAGCAAAAACCTGCTGACCTGGGCGAGCAGCACGAAGCGATCGGGCGCTGCCCTAATTTGAACGTAGCGCAGTCCTTTAGGGCGGCCCCTACCGGGCTGAACAGGCTGCGGAAAAACTCATTGCCACTGTCATTCTAGGGAGGTCGCCGCGGCGACCGACGAAGAATCTCTGTATTTACTTGAAAATTCAAATGCCGGGGTCCTTCGCTGCGTTCAGGATGACAGTATTGGAGCGTTTTTCCGCAAACTCTGAAGCCCGGCGCTACACCTGAAATAAGGACAGCACCCGCGATCGATAGTGTGCCCGCACCCTTTCTTCAATGCACCATAGCGCTCCGCCGCCGTCGGGAGTATATTGCCGGTGGCGTGTGAAGCCGGTAATGGCAATCCCGATTTGTCGTTGCCGGCTTGTGGTTCCGCGAAAGCAGCGAACTGGTTTTCCCAACCCAGGAGGACAAGCGCATGGACAGGCGTAAATTCGTGAAGAAATCCCTTGCCGCGATGGGAGCGTCTTTGCTGCCAAGAGCCGGCGCGACGAGTCTGGCCCGTGCTGGTGTTCATGCTGGCGCTGTCGAACCGACGCCAGGCAAGTTGAGCGTTCAATACATCCGCCCGGAGATCCCGCACTTTGATATTCCCGCCTATCGAGGCGCGCGTTACCAGGACACGGTGCCGGACACCCTCGACATCGCCGAGCGCGCGAAATTGTGCATCAACACGCTGACCTCCATTACCGATCCCAATGCGGACATGGAGGTTTACTGGCTCACCAATTTCTTCCGCAATCCCCCCATCATGCTGCACGACTTCAGCGATTGGGTGGAGACGGCGGAGGCGATGAAGGAGGCGCTGCCGCTGCTTCGAATGGCCACCGGCTCCAGCCTGAACGACCATGTGGACCCCATTTGGATGCAGGTGATGCTGAAGGAGATCGGCCCGGACGGGTTGGCGTACATTCCGCTCAAAGGCCGTCCGTGGAGTTTTCTCAGCCTCCCCAAGTCCTACGTCACCCCGCTTTGGAAGGCGGACGGAACCTCTGACGCCGGGCTCCCTCCCGACACCCCCCAGGTGACCCATCCCGCCTACTGCCAGCGCGTGATTACGACGATGACCCTGTATTACTTGCGGGACAAGAACCCGATGTGGAAGGTGGCCATCGAGAAGATGATTGAACGTCTTACCGCTTTGGCCGTGGACAAGGGCGATTACGCCTACTGGCCGCGCGGCGGCTTGCAGCCCTTNNTATTACCGCGTCACCGGGTACGAGCCGGCGCGCGTGCTGGCCTCGAAGCTCGCCCATTACCTCCGCTTCCAAAGCGGCTACTACGAACCCGACGGCCCATGGCTTTTCGGCGATCCGGAAAGGCAGTGGTGGACGAAGCGGTGGAAGATAGAAAACGTAGTGCACGGCGGCCACGGCCACGCCCACGGCATTGGCCTGGTGAGCGCGCTCGAATATGCCTCGACCGTGGGCGATCAGGAGATGCTCGAGTTCGTGCGCGGCGGGTATGAATGGGCCAGGGCCAACGGCTCGCCGATTATTGGATGGTTCCCCGAAGCCTTCGTGCCCGACTATCCCCGCTGCGAAGCGGATACCATCGCGGATATGGTGGCTCTCGCCGTGAAGCTGACCCTGGCCGGGGCAGGAGATTATTGGGACGATGCGGATCGTTGGACGCGCAATCACTTCAGTGAGTCGCAACTCACCGACCCCCAGTGGGTGTATCGCTCGGTGGAACATCTGCCGCCCACCCCTATCGCCTTCAATGAAACCGGCGACCATGTGCCGGAGCGCAGCGTCGGCGCCTTTGCCGGATGGTCCACGGCCAACGATTTCAACGTCTATGTGCCCATTGATTTTCCTTACTCCATTCAGCACTGCTGCACGGGGAATTCGGGAAGGACGCTCTACTACATCTGGGAGAATATCGTGCATTACCGTCAGGGAGAGCTGCGCGTCAACCTCCTCCTGAACCGGGCCTCCGAGTGGGCCGACATCCACAGCCATATTCCTTATCAGGGAAAGGTGGAGGTGAAGGTGCGGACGCCGATGCGAACGGTGCTGGTGCGCATGCCCGAATGGGTGGTGATGGCCGGCCCGGCGGTGACGGCCCAAACCAACGGCCAACGATTGGCGTTCCATTGGGAGGGTCGCTACCTGAATCTCGGCAGCGCCAAGCCCGGCGACGTCATTACCGTAAACTTCCCGAATCCGCAGCGCCAGATCAAAGCGACCATCGGCGCGGTTGGCTATACGCTCGACATCAAAGGCAACACGGTCATCGGCATCGATCCGCCCGGCCAGAACGGCCCGCTCTATCAAAGGAGCTACTACAAGGCCGATCAAGCGCCCCGACGCGCGCTCGAACGCTTCGTCCCTGAAGACCCGATCCTGTGGTGAGGACCGGCGCATTCCGCCTGCCGCGACGTAGCGCATAACTCGCTCTCCCGTCCTGCGGTTCCTCCCCGCGGCGTGGCAAAGCCGCAGGGCGGGGACTTGTAGCGCAAGGATGCTCCGGGGAGAAGCCAGCAGTCAGAATCCGGAAGTCAGGGGACTGAAGGGGGAGAAGGGAGGATTCGGTCGAGCTGGGCGACGAGGGGAGGCAAATCCTGGTTGATGGTTTGCCAGACGATGTCCAGATTGACGTCGAAGTAACCGTGGATGAGCCGGTCGCGCAAAAGGCTACCTTGCCCTGACCGCGAGATGTATACTGGGCGCACTTTTCACCCAGGAGGTAGTCATGTTTTGCACTTCATGTGGTGCATCGAATTCCGATGATGTCCAGTTTTGCGGTTCGTGCGGTGCGCCGGCTACAGCCGCAGCGCCTTTGGGGACTGCCGCTGCCGCTCCGCCGCCTATAGAGGCAGCCGTCCCCGCTGCCCCGGCCGTTGCTGCCGCCCCCCCCGCCATTGCTTTCGTGCCATCCACCCCTGCTCCCGCCATCGCCGCTCCGGCCGCGCCGTATTCGGGTCCCGACCGCATCGTGGCGGGCTATCGAGTCGCGGCGCTGGGCGACCGGCTGATCGCGCTCATTCTGGACACCGCCCTGTTGATGGGTTTGCTCGCGGTGGTGAGCACATGGGCAGGGTCCCGGTGGGGCGGGGTTACCGCCACGGGATTTGACCTGACCGGGACCGGGGCTTGGGTCACCCTTGCCATCATGGTGGTCCTAGGCTTCATCTACTACTGGCTCTGTGAGGGAGTCTCCGGACTTACCCTCGGCAAAGCCATCGCCGGGGTCAGGATTATCAACGATAATGGCGCTCCCTGCGGGCTCGGCCCTTCGTTGATTCGGAACATCCTCAGGATCATTGACGGGCTGTTCCTGTATCTGGTGGGATACTTCATTGCTATCTTCTCCCGACTGCGCCAGCGCCTCGGAGATCATCTGGCCCACACTTTCGTCGTCGAAAAAGAGCCGAGTGTGCTCTATCGGGCCTTGTTCGTTCTGCTATGGATCGTCCTGGTGGCGGGGGGCTTTACTGGTGCGTACTTCCTGCGTCACTAGCCGTGCGTGGGGAACGTGACGCCGGTGCTTGCGCGCCACGAAGAAGAGAATCCGAATGGCGGAGCTGGCGCCGGCAAGCAGGGTGTAAAAATCTCACTTCTTCAATTCCGCAGCGGCGGCGCGGAGGGCGGCGTGGTTGTTGGTTACGGCTTGCTGGGCTCGGGCGCTCGCGATGGTCCACGTGCGCCAGTCGGGGTTTTCGGCAGGCGACCAGCGATCGAGCATCGCGCCTGACAACTTGCGGCGGTCGGCCGGGTTTAAGGTTGGCAAGCCGGCAACAATTTCCGGCACGGCGTCGGCACTGAGGCCGGCAAGGTAGTCGGCGTCAAAGGTGTGCCCGGCGCGCGAGCGCTGCATGTTGGTGCGGGCAATCAAAGCGTCGGGGTTGATCACATTCAGCGTCGCCACCAGCAGGAAGCCCGCCACCATGGCTCCAAAGGCGAACTGCTCGCGCTGGCCGCGCAAAACCGTCAGGCAAAACCAAACGAACACTACGGCAAGCCATCCCATAAAGGCCGTCGGGTAGAGGCGCGACTCACTGAGCCCGTATTCCGCCTGGTACAGCCGCATGCGCTGAACGGCCGACGCCATGATGACAAAGAGCAGGGCAATCTGGACGCCGGCCAGCCACTTAAGTACCCGCTGCCCGGGAGCGTCATCCGGCCGCACCAGCCAGTGGACGATGAGCAGGAAGGGAAGAAGGATGGCGGCCACCGCCAGGAGCTCAAAGAATCCGCTCCGGCAGTACTCGGCATAAGTCAGTCCCGTCGTGGCATGCACCAACGCCGCTCCCCCAAAGAAGTAGCGGATCTGCACCACCACAAACGCCAGGAAGAGAAGGTCGACGAGGCCCAGCATCACTCCCATTTCAATCACGCCGAGCGCTGGGCGCGTACCACTTACCTTTTCCGCCAGCTTCAGCTCCTTTCCGAACAGCAGTCCACGAAGGTAGCCCCCCGCTCCAAACGCAATGAAAGTGGTAAAAAATATGTGGGTCAAATCGAAGTTGAAAATTCGACTGACGAACACATTGAAGACTGCATCCGCTCCCATGAAGAGCAAACCAAAGATCATCAGGGGAGGAACGGAGAAGAGTACTCCACGCAGAAGCGCCCCGGCCCGCCGCGTGTCACCGTTCAGCGACTTTTTCCATTCCCGGGCCCCAAACAGCAGGGGAAACATCCCAAAGGCAGAGTTCATGCCCGCGATGGCAGCGGAAAATGCATATTCCGCCAGACCGGAAATCCGCAGTCGCCCGCCCTGGGCCCGAAGCATGAGCAAGGATGCGCTGATCAGCAACGCCAGCACACCGATGGCATCCAAAGCAGCCGAGTCCCGCCACAGGAAAGTCAGGGAAGAGAGCGCCATCAGCAGCAGAAGCCACTGCCCGCCGTCTTTGAGAACCTCGCGCCGGAAGAGGGCAATTGACGCTGCCAGCGCGCACCCCCATAAGGCGAAATTCAATCCCCAGGGAGTGGCTCGAAGCAGCATGTCGCCCAGAATTCCCAGACTGAACGCGGCGGCAATGGGCGATATTTCCAACTTCGCGGTGTCATTCATGGGTCTATCTCCTTGTTTTGGCAACAGCTCAACTTCCCCGCCGCAAACCTGGCAGGGTGAAGGCTTGTTTTATCGTTGACCTTGGTTCAGCACGCGCGGTGTTGCGCTGACCTTGAGCTCAGCACCAAGTGCCGACCTCAAGGTCGGCGCTACATCACCGGCCAAGGATTTCAAACCGTGGCCGGAATTCGCCCGAAGCGGCGGTGGCGCGTGCAAAAGTCCTGCACGGCGGCGTCGAGGTCGGCGGAGCCGAAGTCCGGCCACAAGCACGCGGTGAAATACAACTCGGCGTAGGCAATCTCCCACAGTGGACAGTTGCTCAGGCGCTGCTCGCCACCGGTGCGGATCAGCAGGTCCACGTCAGGCGCGGGTTCGCTGGATGGCTCCGCTTCCGCCAACAGGCGGGAAAAACTCTCAGCGGAGTCGCCATTTATTTGCTGGAATCGGCGTGCGGCGTCGAGGATCGCCTCCCGGCCGGAATAGTCGATGGCGAGGCGCACGTGCAATGCTCCCTCCGCTGCGCTTGCCACCTCTATCTCCTCGATCGCATCGCGCAGCGAATCCGGCAAGCGGTCGCGCCGCCCAATCATCGACACGCGCACTCCGCGAGCCGCGAGACCTGGGGCATCCACGCGGAAGAAACCTTCGAAGGTGCGCATCAGTTCCGCCACCTCGTTTTCCGGCCGGCCCCAGTTGTCCGTGGAGAAGGTGAACAGGGTCAGCACGTGAATGCCCTGATCGAGGGCCGCGCCGACCGCGCGACGAGCCGCGGCGCGGCCGGCGCGGTGGCCTTCCGCGCGCGGCAATCCGCGAGCCACCGCCCAGCGCCCGCTGCCGTCCATGATGATGGCCACGTGCGGGCCGCAGGGATCGGGAGTCATCGGTTGTGCGTGGTCAGCGATCACGGTACGTCCTCCGTCAGTGCGCCGCAGGCGCTTTGGAGTGCGGCCGCGAAGC
>PLWR01000392.1 GCA_003165615.1 Acidobacteriota bacterium
GGAGTCAAGTACATACCCACCTTCTCCACTTTCCTCATGCCTTTGAATAGTGCCTTTGCAACCCTTACCAAGCGGTATTCTAAGCCCAAAGACTGATCCCGCGCAAGGCCGTTCGTTACCTTGGTCTCCATTTCTGGAATTCTCCAGCCCAGACCTATTTCTGTTCTTCGCCGGCCTGCTTGGCTTTTTCGAGCTGCTGCTGGAGTTCAGGAGAAATCTGGGGTGACTCGACGGTGGTCCCCCGGACGGAAGGCGCCAATTGACCCAGGGTATCCACCAGCCAGCGTTGCATCACACCATTGTCGTCGTAGACATCCTTCAGGGGACGCTCACGGTACTTGGTGCCCATTCCCGATTCCACGCCGAGTACGGCAAACCCTCGCCGCTTTTTCCAAAGCAATTTGCCGGTTTGGCTCCAGAGATTCATGTCGGCGGTGACGGCGTACACCCAGCCCTTCCCGCCCAGCGGCCCCAAGGGGGAAAAGGCGCGGGCTTTCCGGGAGGCCACGGGCTCCGTCATGTCGTCCCAGGAAGCTATGGAGGCGCGAACGTTGGCTTTCACTTTGACTACCCTGACTTCCAGCACCGCGTCGGAGCGTGTTTCCTCCGCGATTTTCGTCATCAAGGCGCGTTGGGGATCCAGATATCGTTGCATGTCAACTTGACCAGTGTCGGGGTCGATGGCATCCAGCGGCGATGTGGAACCCTTGGTGCGGCTGGCAATTTCGACCGCCAGGTCGGACGGGGCCACAAACCATCCCGCGTTGTCCGCGAGGTACTTGGAAATCGCGCTGATCAATCCTTGGGAATTTTCTACGCCCTCCACCTGCGGCAGGATAATGAGGCGCTTGATGCTTTCCCGGATTGATTGCGTAGGTTCGAAAGTTCCCGCCTTGGCGGGGTAAACGATGTCTTCCAGGTGGTTCACGCCATCCTTCGTGGTATACCACACGGTTACCGGCGCGGCGATGCCGACCAGGGAAGTGTAGTCCTTGTCGGTGAGGATTTGGATTTCCTGATTCTTCTTATCGAACACCGAGATGCTGTCGGGCGTGACGACCGTGGCAAAACCTTCCAGCCTGATTCCAGTATGCCGGGGCTTTTGCGCAGCGAGGACCCAGCCTGATCCGCAGATAACCCAGATTACGCAGATTATAAACAGGCGGAAGGCGGATAGTTTCCGGAAGGAAAATTGTGAAGGATGCGTGCGAGGTGGTGAGTTCATACGAGAAGAGAGGGGAGTGGCTGCCGTACGGTGAGTTCCGCGATCCCCCCGTCCCTTGCTGTCAGTATTATCTTCTCTTGAATCCGTGAAATCGGCGTGATCTGAGGATTCGATATTACTTGATTTCGATGAAGTACTTGCCCAGTTCGAGCTTTGCCGGTCCAGTTTTGTCGGTGGCCACGGCCAGCGGTTTGGGCGCCTTGATGCTATCGTCTTTCTTGGCGGCGCATTCGCCCAGCTTTTCGCCCGCCTGGTTATAAATCTTGAAGGTGGCGTCTCCGTTGCTTGGTGAGGCGGGGCGGTCCAGTCCAAAGCCGTAGCTGCCCACGCCCACGGTGGTACCGCAGACGGAGACGCTGGTTTCGGTAATTAACATGCCCGTATATTTCGCCTTGATTTGCGAACTGTATCCGGTAGTGTCGATGAGACCCACAACCATGCGTGCTCCCTTGGCGTTTTTCAAGAGGGCGGCGTTCCGCTTCTCCACCGGAATGCGATTTCCCTCAACGTAAAAGTCCGCGGGCACAGCACGCGTGAAGGCGTCGCCGGTGACCACTTCGAACCCGCCTTGAGCGCGCGCGGTGCTGGGCCAAATCGCCATCAGGCAAACCATCACGCTGAAGCCGATGCCCATCAATGCTTTTTTCATGGGTTTCCTCCCCTAAATTCTGAATGGATATGGTGACGGCCTGAGGCCATCAGATACAGCCCTAGTATAACATAAACAGAGTATTCACCCTCAATAAACATATTAAAGCCGTCGCGAAAAGGGGTTGCTTTACAAGGTCTATGGGGGGTAGGATTCGCGGTCTGCGGCCTGGCCCGTTAACGGGGGTGCGCATTCGCGGAGGGAAAGATGACCCACAAAGAACGCCTGATGACCGCCATCAATCACGAGGAACCAGACCGCGTACCGATCTGCGCGTGGTACACGCCGGAGGCGGAACAGACCGTGCTGCGCCACCTCGGTGTGGAGTCCACCCAAACTGAAACCTACAAGGCGGCGGGAGGGCCGCTGCCGATCCTGATGGACCACGATTTTCTGATTTCCTGGATGGGACCATGCACGGGCTTCTATGCCGACCCCGCGGAAGAGTATACGGACGAATGGGGAATCGGCTGGAAATGGTTCAAGTTCGCTGACACGGGTTCCTACACGGAGATGGTGCGGCATCCTCTCGCCGATATCGTCGACCCCGCGGATTTCCTCATGCCTGACTTCACCCGCGAGGAGCGCTACGCCGGCGCTTGCCGGCTCGTTAAGGAATATGGGAATGAATACGGAATTATGGGCGGGTGCGCGTGCTCGCTGTTCGAGCTGGCGTGGTATTTACGCGGCATGGAACAGGTGATGGAGGACATGGTTTCGAACAAAGACTTCATGCACGCCTATCTGGACCGGCTGATGAAATGGATTGACGAAGCCGGCTCGCGCATGGTCGGCCTGGGCGTGGATGTTATCTGGATCGGCGACGACTTCGGCATGCAGGATAGAATGATTATCTCACCTCAAATGTTTCGCGAGTTCATCAAGCCGCGCTACGCCTACCTTTTCTCCAAGTGGAAGACGCTTAATCCCAACGTCAAGATCGCGTTTCACTCCGATGGCAACATTTTCCCCATCATTCCCGACCTTATCGAAGTCGGGCTTGATATCCTCAACCCCATCCAGCCCAAGTCTATGGATCCGGCCAGGGTTAAGAAAATGTACGGCGACAAACTCACGCTCTGGGGGACGGTGGATATTCAGGAGGTTCTGCCCTTTGGCACGGCCGAGGATGTGGCAAATGAAGTCAAACTGCGCATACAAACGGTGGGGAAAGGCGGCGGCTTCATTATCTCTCCCGCCCATAATATCCAGTCGCAGGTGCCGCTGGCGAATATCCTCTCATTCTACGAGGCGGCGAAGAAGTTCGGCCGCTATCCCCTAAGCGACAATTGATCCCGCGGCGAAGAGTCATCGCGCTAATCCTGCCCCCAAGAGAAGGTGTAGCAGAGTTATGCCGTACCGAACGGCATTACTCCGCGGCCTTTCGTCATTGGATATTAATTCCTATGTTGAGGTTGTCATGTTAAGAACCATTAAGAAGCCAGAACAGGCCACGGATAGGACGCGGTGACAGAGATGTTGCCCGTGTTCGTGGGGCGCATCCATAAAAGGCAATAGGAGGCCCCCCGCAAATTATGGAGCGGCTTCGACGGTGAGTCTGAGCCCGATGGCCTTGGTGACGGCAACCAAGGTGGACAGGCGAGGGTTGCCGTGGACTGACAATGCCCGGTAAAGACTCTCGCGCTCGATACCGGCGGCCTTAGCAACCTTGGCGATGCCCTGGGCTTGGGCGAGGTGGCGCAAGGCAATCAGCAGAACGCGGGGTTCGTCCTCATCTTCCAATGCCGCTTTGAGGTACTCTGCGGCAAAATCCGAGTCCTTGCGGAGCCGCCGAACGATGGCCTCGTCGTGGGAGACGCTGGCTTTACGTTTCATGAGGTTTCGGTCCTTTCCTTATAATCCTTGAGGTACTCCAGCGCCCGGTCAATGTCGGATGACTGTTTTCGTTTGTCGCCGCCGCAGAGAAGCAAAACGCACACCTTCCCCACCATCGCGTAATAGACCCGGTACCCTGGTCCCCAATCTATCCGCAGCTCGCACACACCGTGTCGCAGCGGCATGCAGTCACCAAAGTTCCCGGCGGCGAGCCGGTTAATTCGCGTCGCAATTTTCGCTTGTGCGCGGGCGTCCGCCAGTTCCGACAGCCAATCGTCAAAGACATCTTTTCCGCCGCGGCTGACGTAGCGGCGAATCTCGATCACGTTTTTATTGTAACTTGTAAATCACACGGTGGCAAGTCAATAGGGTCGCTCCAGGAATGGGAGCGAGGGCGCAGGCGTCCAGAAAGCGCCGTGCGCGCCTGCTTGACGGTGATTGATAGAAACCCGGAAGCAGTAGAAAAAGCGCTCGTGAACAGGCCGTGAGACGCCAAGGGTAGCACAGGCACTCTTGCCTGTGTC
Organism: Acidobacteriota bacterium; assembly: GCA_003165615.1. The sequence continues at coordinate 4,235 of PLWR01000392.1, forward strand.
CAAGGCTGAATCTTCCTAGGTAGAGCACACCCCGATGCATCGGGGTGCCACCGTTAGGAAGCCAGAACAGGCCACGGACAGGACGCGGTGACAGAGATGTTGCCCGTGTTCGCAGGGCGCATACATAAAAGGCAATGTATGGAGCGCCAGGATAAG
>PLWR01000067.1 GCA_003165615.1 Acidobacteriota bacterium
GCGGGGGCCATGCTGGGGATTTGGCTGGCCATCCGCAAAGTTCCCGGGCAGATTGAAAGCGTGCGGTTGGACGTCAAACAACGCATTGATCCGCTGACGCAATCGGCCCTGGAGATTGTCAACAATTCGCGCGAGCCCTTGCGGACCATTTCCGCGAACCTGGCGGAGATCAGCACCATTCTTCGCAACCGCACGTCCGATGCCGATCAGGTGGCCGCCGAGTTGCTCGATAAGAGCCGGGCGCAGATCGTCCGCGTCGACAGGATGGTTTCCGACCTGGTGGAGAAAGTTGAGACCACCGCGGACGCTGTCCAAAAGGGCGTGCTCGGACCCATCTCCGAAGTCTCGGCGGTGGTGAAGGGCGTGCGCTCCGGCCTAGAGTTCCTGTTCTCGCGCCGGCGCGTGACCAACGTCAGCGAAGCGACGCAGGACGAGCAACTTTTTATCTAAGGGCGGCGCGGGCGGCCGGCATGGCCGCGGCCGGCGGCTACCTCCGTCCTGTCGCACGCTCAGCAGCGCCCCGCGGCGCTGAGGGGATTTGTTACCCTTCGAATTCCCTGCCACGGTTGAGCCGCAACCCAACAGATGTCCGCGGTGTTCTCTGTGCCTTCCAAGCTTCAACACAGAGCGCAGAGGGGACCTTTGTGACCTCTCTGTTAAAGCCGTTTTGAGCACGGAGGTCACAGAAACACTATTACAAGTAGGGAAAATCTCCGCTGCACTCGAAGAAGTTGGCTCTTATTACCACAGAAAACCCATTGCCTGGCGATGGTCATTAAATCATGTACATTAAGACAAGATATACCTCACTTCTAAGCGCCTTCGCGGTGCTCGCCATCCTGGCGAGCCAGACCGCATGTAAGCAAAATGTGAGTGTGCCTGAGGCGAACAACCCTGCGCCCCAGCAAGCGCCGGTGCTGCCCGCCTCGCCCGGTGGTCCAACTGCACCGGCAGGCGCGCCCACCCAGGCCGCGGGCATTGCCTGGACGGTTCCGGCGGGTTGGGAAGTTGGGCCTGAGCATCAGATGCGCATCGCCACCTATCGTATTCAAGCCATCGCCGGCGATCTGGAAGACGCGGAGTGCGCCGTTTACTTTTTTGGAACGGGGCAAGGCGGGTCGGTGGACGCCAACCTTGATCGTTGGGCGCATCAATTCACCGGACCCGATGGTCAATCCCCTGCCCAGCCGGCGAAAATGGATAAGCGGGTTATCGCCGGTCTGAAGGTCTCAACCCTTACGGTTTCGGGAACCTATCTGGGCGCGGGCGGAATGATGGGGCAGGAACCGGTGAAAAAGCCCAACTACCGCATGAGGGCCGCTATTATCGAGGCTCCGGAGGGCCTGGTCTTTTTCAAACTCGCCGGCCCCCTCAACACCGTGGCGGCGGCTGAGAGTGATTTCAATTCCCTGCTCGGAAGCGTGCATCAACAGTAATCACACCCAGTTTGCGAACTCGCAATGAGTGGGCAATTGCTTTGTGTTGTATCGGATTTATTTCGGCCCAAGCTGTGACGGATTGAAAGGGTCGGAACCGAAAGGTCCATTCACTCCACCTGCGAAATCCACCCGCCGCCTACCACCTCATCACCATCATAGAACACAGCGGCCTGGCCCGGAGTAATAGCGCGCTGCGGCTCGGTGAATTCGCCGAAGGCTTCGGAACCTGCGTGCGCTTCGACGCGAGCGGGAGCACCGGGATGATTATGGCGGATCTTCACGTGCGCATTCACGGCGTCACCCGCTGCCAGAGGGCGAATCCAATTCACCTCGCGCACGCGGAAGCGGCTGCGGAAAAGGTCGCGGTCCTCTCCCACCACCACGCGATTCTTCGCCGGGTCGAGCGAAATTACGTAGAGCGGTTCGCCCACTGCCATGCCCAATCCTTTGCGCTGGCCCACAGTGAAGTTCTGAATGCCCTGGTGTTCTCCCAGGACGTGTCCGTCGGATGAGACCACCTCACCCGTAGACGATTGCGGTTGGCGCTGCTGCTCGGCCAGGTACGCGTCGATGAACTGGCGATAGCTACCCATAGGCACGAAGCAAATTTCCTGACTATCCGGCTTCTCCGCCACAGGCAGGCGCCGGCCGCGAGCGATGGCGCGCACTTCCTGCTTGGTCATTTCGCCCAGTGGAAAATCCGTGTACGCCAATTGCTCCGGCGTGAGTCCAAAGAGAAAGTAAGCCTGATCTTTCGTGCGATCGACACCACGCAGAAGTTGGTAACGACCGGTTTTTTCGTCGCGACGGACGCGTGCGTAATGGCCGGTGGCGATGCGCTCCGCGCCGATCTGCCGAGCCGTGGTGAGGAATTGCGCGAATTTGATTTCGGTATTGCAAAGGCTGCACGGGATGGGAGTCTCGCCGGCCAGGTAGCCCTCCACGAAGGGCCGCACCACGGCAGCTTCAAACTGCTTTTCGAGGTTGATAACGTAGTAGGGAATGCCGAGGAAACTGGCCACCGCGCGTGCGTCATAGACGTCGTCGAGCGAACAGCATCGCCCGCTGGCGTGGCCACCCTCGCCCGCCTCCTCGCCCAGTAATTGCGGCAGGCGGCGCTGGTTCCAAAGCTGCATGGTCAGCCCCACAACTTCCGATGATGAGCCGGAAGGCGCCTTCGAATTGTTTTCCGCAAGCAGAGCAGCGGCCGTTGAGCTATCGACCCCGCCGCTCATGGCTATTGCGATGCTCATTGCGTTTGTCATTCTCCTGAAAGTGGCGAGGAACTGAAAGACGAAAATCGAAACTCGCAGCGATTTTCGAGTTTCGTTTTGGGAATTTCGGTTTTGCCCGCCTTGTCACTCGTCACTTGTCACTGTACTTTTGTAATGCGGTGACACGGCGCGCAGTTGTTCCACCACGCCAGGCAGGATTTTGAGTGCGGCGTCCACATCCTCTTCCGTATTGAAGCGGCCCAGGCTGAAGCGGATGCTGGCGCGCGCCTGCTCCGGTTTGAGCCCGATGGCCGAGAGCACATGCGAGGGTTCGAGCGATCCCGACGAGCACGCCGAGCCGGTTGAGCAAGCGATACCGCGCAGGTCCATGGCAATCACAAACCCTTCGCCTTCGATAAAATCGAACGTCAGGTTCGTCGTGGTGGGCACCCGTCGGGCGCGGTCGCCGTTCATGGTGACGTGCGGCACGCTGGAAAGAATGCCGGCCTCCAGGCGGTCACGCAAGGCAGAGACTCGCTTTTGCTCATCCGCCATGTGTAGGCGTGCAATTTCCGCAGCAGCGCCCAGCCCGACAATCCCCGCCACGTTTTCCGTGCCCGGACGGCGGTCGCGTTCGTGATGCCCGCCGTGCAGCAGTGGCCGCAGAATCGTCCCTTTGCCAACGTAAAGCGCACCCACCCCTTTGGGCCCGTTCAGTTTGTGCGCGGAAAGCGCCAGCAGATCGACTCCGAGTTGATCCACATCCACGGGGATTTTGCCGACGGACTGCACCGCGTCGGTGTGAAAGTAAATGTCGTGCTCGCGCGCCAGGCGGCCGATTTCTTCCAAAGGCTGGATGGTACCCAGTTCATTGTTGGCGTGCATCACGCTGATGAGCACAGTTTCTGGCCGAAGCGCGGCGGCCACGTCTCCCGGGTCGATCACTCCGCTTGACCCCACGCACACATAAGTCACCCTCACGCCACGCTTCTCCAGTAACTTCGCGGTGGAGAGCACGGCGGGATGCTCGATGGCCGTCGTCACCACATGCTTCCGTTCTCCGCGCGCCGCCTCCAAGATGCCGAGAATCGCCGCGTTGTCAGACTCCGTGCCGCCGCTGGTGAAGACAATCTCGCTGGTCCGCGCGTTAAGCAATCGCGCCACCTGCTCGCGGGCTTTCTCTACCCCCGCTTTGGCGCGCTGCCCGAACCAGTGGATCGATGAGGCGTTCCCGTAATCCTCCAGCATATACGGCCGCATCAGCTCAAACACTTCCGGCGCGAGCGGAGTTGTGGCGTTATTGTCAAAATAAACCCTCTTCATGTGCCCTTCAAAATTCGAACTGCCCGGGTGTGTTGCCACTGCGATTCTACGAGGTTTGCCCAGAATTTCAGCGTAGCTGAGCGATGGGGAGAAGTCAATTCGGGGTGCGGTACGGTTTGCTGTAGCGGCGGTCTATGACCCCCAAGGTGGTAGGGCAGGCGTCTCGCCCGTGCGACATTCAGCCGGACGATTCCCTAATGAATCGCCGGGGCGAGGGGCGGGATCAGCGCGTAGCCGGGACGCGTCTGGTATTGCCGCAGATATTGCTGATACTCCGACGTACTAGGGGCATGGTCGCTCGAGCTCGGCGGATAATTGGACATTCCGTTATAGGGCAGCGGTTCGACGGTCCAGGCGAACGCGGTGTTCGGTTCCCCGTCCTTGGCGTACCCGCGCAGGTTCAGGAAGAAATCACGTTTCCATCCCGGCTTGACGGCGGGCAGGGCATGGGGGCTGAATTCCACCGTCATCTCGTCGCCCGTGGCCATCACCACCAATTGATCGTCGGCCCGCGCCAACAGCTTTTCCACGGAGCCGTAGCGCGTGTAATTACCCCGCAGAGGATTCCACGGCGCGGTCATCATGACTTGCTGATAATCAAAGGAGTCGGGCTTCACGTGTTCCGGGTCGCTCGCAAGCGCCGAGAAGCCTCGGTAGTGCAGGTCCGCATCGAGCAATGACAAGGCGATGGGCGCGGGCGCAGGTGCTTCGTGAGTGGTGAAGAAGATCTGGTCCCAGTAAACGCAAAGATTGGTTACGATCCGCACGTGGCGATCAGCGGAAAGGAATTTTCCGGCCAGGTCAACGCGCATGGTGCGATTGGTGCCGCTGGGCAGCCCCATGTCCGCGATGACTGTCACCCACTTTCCACTCGCGTCGCGAACCTGCAAATACGGAGAGACCATTTGTAGTTGCCGGTTGGATTCAAGAGCGCGAGCGCCGTTGGAGTCGGTCCAGAAGACCCAACCATTGAGCCACAAACTTACGGGTGCACTGGCGGGCACGTCGCCTAAGTCAAGCGTGAGCGAGTGCAAATCCGCCATCCCCAGAATACGATTGCGGGCGAAGTCGGCGGGGTAGCGGCCATCCTCTTTCAGAAGCAAGGGCAGCACGTCGTGGCCCTGATCGTCCACGGCCGACACCGGAAAACTCTTGTCGCGCACGCTGTAGAGCGAGGGCGGGCCGGGATTGGTGGCATAAATCTCGTTCGCGTAGATTTCTTCAGTGACAGGATGATCCACCGCAACAAGTTTGACCTGGTCGAAGAAGTCGGCCTCGCGCATCTCATCGGTCAACTGGAAAACGTAGTCGCCCTTGGTATCGGGGACCAGATCGGGCAGCCGCACAAATTCCTCAGGAAAAGGTTTGACGCGCGTGCCGTCGGGCGCCAGTTCCCCGAGCGGTCCGACTCCCAGCACATCGGTGACATAGACGAACCGGCGGCCATTCCACACGTAAAGGAACGGGCATGAGCTCGCCAGGCGCTCGGACTCGCGGACCTCGATCTGTTTGTCGGTTGCCACGTCAATCCAGTTTTGCACCACCGCATTCGGCCAGGTGACGCGAATGACATCGAGCTTGGAAAGGTCGCCGGTAAAAACCCGCACCGGGCTGCTGGTGACAATCACCTTGTTGTAGTAATTACCCGCCTTGAATTCCACCACGCTGCCGATTCCGCCGCTGTTGCTCTTGTAGCCGTTCATCTTCACTTCCACCCAGTGGGCGGGCGGGCCCTCTTTCTCAAAGGCGCGAACCTGGCCGCTACGGGTCACAGCGAGCAGGTCAAGCTTACCGGGATTCTCCAGCCACGCGGGCACCAGCGAGGCGATTTCCGCAGGGTCGGAGATAGGAAGGGTGATGGATCCTTCATGGAATCGCCCCTCCTGATTTATTAGGAAGTGGAGCTTGCCGTGCGCATCGGCCGCAACGAGATCGGGAAAGCTGTCGCCATTCAGGTCCGCCACGGCGCCGCGGAAAGTAAAGAAGCCGACGGGCGCGGAAATGGCCGGCGCCGCTACGGGCGAGAATTTCCAATCGCGCTGGTTGAGCAGCACTTGGTATCCATCAGGGGACCAGACGGCGAGATCAAAGTAACCATCGTGATTGAAGTCGGCCACCTGCGCGTCAAGCACCACGGTCTTCGCCAGTGCCGCGCCCGTGTCCCGGTCCAACACGAACTTGTCCTCACCCTGATTCTCATAAAGCAAGGAGGGGCCATCATCGCGGAAGAGCAGGAGATCGGAATAACCGCGATTGTTGAAGTCGGCGAAAACCGCCCCGCGCATTCGCCCCTTGGCTGTTGCCAGGCCGGCGGCAGAAGTTTTCTCCGTGAATGAGCCGTCGCCGTTGTTGCGATAGAAGTGTAGTGTGGCGCCGGAAAAATCATTGGGAAAGACGAAGGGGTCCTTTTGGGGAGGCTGATTCAGGTTGGTATACGCGGTAATTATGAGGTCCAGGAAGCCGTCGTTATCAGCATCAAACAGCACGGCTCGGGTATCAATCTCGCCGGGTTCGGGCTTCAGTCCCGCCTTCTCCGTATCATCTTGAAACACTCCATCGTCGCCACAGTGATATACCTTTACGCCGTCCAGACCGGCTACGAACAGACTCATCTTTCCGCTGTTATCAAAGTCGGCAAACGTTGCGGACAGGCTCGCGCCCGGCCCGGTGACACCTGATTTCTCCGTCACGTCGCTAAACGTTCCATCGCCATTGTTGTGAAAGAGATAATTCCTGGCAGAAGGTATGACCACGTAAAGATCCGGATGACCATCATGATCGTAGTCCCCCACGGCGATGGAGGGACCAAACAGCGGGACGAGATTCTGCCGGGCGAATTCCGGTGAGTAATCAGCGGCATTTATCTGCTGACGCGGATTGCGAGCCAGTGCACTTGCCGCGGGCAGTGCGATCCCGAGCTTTTGGCTGATCTCTGCAAACGTCACCTTTTCCAAGTCCAGATGGCGCGCGATTTCCATGGGCGGCATAGACGGCGTCAGGATGGTGCCGTACTTGCCGCCTTCCAGCGCCGGGTCTTGAAGGGAAATATTCGGAACCTTGTCATGCATTCCTTCCCACTGTTTCAGCGCTTTCTGGGCGTCATCCTGGCGCTTTAAGCGAACCAGCGCCGTGAAGGTGCGGAAGAGCGCAGCGACGTAAAAGTTCTGGCCGCGGCCAAAACCCATTTCGATGATGTGGTGGTAGGCGTCAAGGGAGTCGTCCAGTTTTCGCTCGGCGAAATACACGGTTCCCAGATTGAACCAGGCGGAGGGGTCCTGGGAGTCGACGGCAATGACCTGCTTTAGTGCTGCCTCGGCGTCCGGATTGCGGAGTTCGCGCTTATAAAGGATGCCCAGATTGAAATCGGCGGCCACGAGGTGAGGGCCCATCTGCTTGGCGGTGGTCATTTCGCCGAGAGCGGCGTCCAGTTTGTTCGCCTGCATCAGCGCCAGGCCCAGGTTCATGTGATCGGCGGCCGAGGCTTTTCCGGAAGCCACAACCTTTTGAAATTGCTCGATGGCTTCGACATACTTGCCCTGCTCAAAATAGGCCTTACCGACGTTGCGGAAGGTCTGGAGGGACGCCGACGGCGCTGCCACAACCTGCTTCACCGGGTGCAAACCGGGCTTAGAAGCTGTGGGCGGACCTTGCGCAAAGATGAAAACGGTGGCGAGAATCAGGGCCAAACTCATGCTCAGGCGAACTTTGGATACGACGATGGATCGCGGCATTCTGTCTCTCAGGGTTGCTGAAGTTAGGACACTCCGCAGGATTGAAAGCAAACAAACATTATACATTGCCCGATGGGGGCTGCAAAGGGAGCAAGGGCCATTGCCCGCTGCCAGGCCGATTAACCGTCAGGGCCGAATTGATATTGGCAATAACTCAACGGCGGGGAAAGCATCCGGAGTTGCGCGACAAGGTCATTGTGCCTGACATACTTTTACAACCCCATAACGCCTCATTGCAGCTAACATTCTATGAGGGTAAGCAATTCCCGGCGGAGTCTCGCGGTGCCATTTTTGCGGCGGAGCATGGATCTTGGAATTGCGCCGTGCGCACGGGTTACGAGTTGGTTTGCGTGCCGTTGAAGGCCGGTCGCAGTAGCGGCGAATATGAGGACTTCTTGACCGGTTTCGTGACCGATGATGGAGAAGTCTGGGGACGCCCGGTGGGTGTGACGGTCGCGGCGGACGGCTCACTGCTGGTCACCGACGACGGCGGCAATTGCATCTGGCGTGTAAGTTACGTTGGACGTTAAGGATACAGGGCAGCAGGCAGTAAGCGGTGATGGCGGACGGTTCCCCTAAGCGCAGGGATCAAATTCCGCTCGCTGCCTCCTGCTCGTCACTTGTCACTCGTCACTTGTCACTTGCCGTGAGATTACCATCGCGCCGGGCGGTCGGTGACCAGTTCAGGATGCTGGCGGCGAAAGGTCTCCGCGATGTGGCACGACCAGCAGACGGGCTGGTGGGTGGCAAAAATCTCCGGCAACTTTTCAGCGGGCACATCGCCCCAGCTCACGGTCCTGGAATCCGGGGTTAGCAGAGCGGGCATGTGACCAGTCCATTCCGCGACGTCATCCACCGGCTTGTGGCAATAGACGCAGACCTTCCCCTTGTACCATCCCGCCACGACGTTGCGAACCAGGCACCCCTGCCCCAGAGTTTCGACCTGCGGCAGGCAATCCTGGGCGCACTCCTGCTTTTCCGGCCAGCGCGAACAGTCCTGGAGGCAGAGGTAAGTGCCGCCCCTAAAGGCCTTTAAGCCCGCGCCTTTGGCGTCCAGCTCGACCGCCGCGGCGCAGTGGCTCTCTGGACAGGTCACCAGGCGTTTGCCTCGCGCCCGCCAATAGGCTCGAAGGCCCCGAACCGACACAAAGATCGCCATACCCAAGGCGAGGCCCGCGAGCGACAAAATGACTATATAAGCGAAGGTGCTCATGTGCGCCTCCTTCCACGTGCGTAACAACATGAGCAAATCCACACCCAAAATTAGGTTTCAGGTGTCAGGGTGCCAGGGTCGGATTCGCAAAGGCCCCTGGCCTGCCTTCCAGTCCCCGCCAGCCACAGCAATGTTTTAACAATGGCCTTCCGGGCGTATAATGGCGGCAACCGAAGATCGACCTCGCCTTTTCGTCCGCGCGATGGCGGCGCTGCGTATTGGAACGATGGCAGCGGCCGTCAACCACAAGGAGTCTGCCATGAAAGGTAAGCCGGAAGTGTTGAAAGCCTTGCAGGAAAATTTAACCGATGAGTTGGGCGTGGTGCACGGGTACATCCTCCACGCCGAGATGTGTGAAAATTGGGGTTACAAGACGCTCGCGGCCACCACCACAAAGCGTGGCATTGAAGAAATGAAGCACGCCGAGAGATTGATAACCCACATGCTCTTTCTGGAGGGTGCGCCCGACGTGCAGACGATGCCGAAAGTCCACGTCGGTAAAGATGTGGAAGAGCAGTTTGCGAAAAACCTGGAAGATGAGCTGGCCGCAATTGCCAGCTATAACCAGGGAATCGCCATCTGCACCAAGGCCCGTGACAATGCCACGGCGGAATTGCTGAAGGGCATTTTGCAGGATGAAGAGCGGCACGCCGATTACCTGGAAACTCAACTGAGCCTCATCAAGCAACTGGGCCTGGCGAATTACCTGGCCCAGAATCTTGCGGCCTGAGCGGGAAAATATTTCCCCACAGAGGCACAGAGACCACAGAGAAAAGCACTTCTGTTTTTACGGGAAGGGGCTACGGCTTCTTGGTCTGTTGATGCACAGTTTATACCTGTGTCTTTTCTCCGTGACCTCTGTGCCTCTGCGGTGAAATCCTTTTGGGTTGCAGCGCGCCCGCGTCTTCCTCCGTTTCGCCTGAGTTGGGGTGTACGATGATGACGATTGATCCCGACGAAGCCCATGTTTTTGGAGTCCTGATGGCGACGATTGGCGCGACCGTGTACCTTGCGGCCTTCAGCTACTACCGCAAGTACCGTCAGTTTGTGGATACCGTGACCTCTGCCGCGCGCAGTGTGGCAGAGGGATTTGTGAGGGTCGAAGGCCATGCCATGGGGGAGCACAATCTGGTCAGCCCCATGTTTCAGGTTCCCTGCCTCTACTTTGCCTTGCGGATTATTGGCGTTCTGGATGAGACCAGGAATCCGTTAACCTACTCGAAAGGTGTGAAGTTCTATCTACAAGACGAAACCGGGAAGGTGCTGGTGGACCCCACCGCCCTCCGGCCCGATTCGGTTCCTATGATCGGGTCGAACCAAGTCTCGTTGACGGGTTGGAAAAGTTCCGGACCGGGTTCCTTCGCCAAAAGCCAGGCGGAAACGAGCTCGGAAAGCCCTTCGCAGCCCATCCACATACAGACTTTCACCGCCGACTTTGTGGCCTCCTATCTGGCGGCACACCCCCTGTCCGTTACCGCGCGAATGGCTTTGCTCGGAGGCGGGGAGGTCCGTTTAGAGGAGCGAGTCATCGCGCCTTACCAGCACTACGTCATCCAGGGAACATGCGTCGACAATCCCTACGCGCGGGATCCGGGCGACGTGCGGATGATTTCCAAGGGTCCCGGGAAGACCCCTTTCGAAATCGTCGACGAAACGGAGGTAACCCTGCGCTGGGAGAAAGCGCGGCGCACGCGGGTGTGTCTATGGGCTGGCGGGATGATTCTTGGTTCGGGCCTCGTCATGTTCATCTTTGCTGCTCACGAATGGGTGGCCGTACTTGCTTGCCTTGTTTTCTTGGGAACCGTGGTCGCGGCGCTTAAGGCGGCTGGAATACCCGTGAAGTTTGGCTGACTCGCAAAATCTTGCCGCGTGAGCGCGAGCAGGAAAAAGATCCACCGCAGCGTCACTGAGACCACAGAGAAAAGCACTTCTGTTTGTATGGGCAGGGCTACGGCTTCCTGGTCTGTTGGTGTACAGTTTATTCCCGGGTCTTTTCTCCGTGACCTCTGTGCCTCTGTGGTGAAATCCTTGTTAAGAAACCGCGCCGCCCACTTTTTCCCCACCGCGCCCTGCAAAATAAGCCTAAAATTTAGGGGCATTCTCAAATTAATGGGAGGTACGATGGAGTTCAACTGCCCACGTCGATCTATGCACGGAGGGGCGAGTATTGGAGTAATGGGGGCGGCACTGGTTCTGCTGTTTGCACCGTTGCGGGCGTGGTCGTGGGGGTGTGATGGTCACCAGGCCGTGGCCATGATTGCGGAGAAGCACATGACGGCGCACGCTCTGGAGATGGCAAACAAGCTATTGCAAAGCGCGCCGATTGATCCCACGCTGCCGCGCTGGTGCTCCCCCCAGGGACTCGATATGATGGCGGATGGTGCCACCTGGGCCGACGACATCAGAAAGATCAAGCCGGAAGCGAGCGCGTGGCACTATATTGACATCCCTCGCGACGCACCCCGCAGCGCCATGGCGGAATCGTGCCCAGCCTCCACGGGCTGCGTGACCAGCGCCCTCGAGCATCAAATCGAATTGCTTCGCAACGACAGCACCAACCCCCGCGTGCGCGCGGATGCTCTGCGCTTCGTCATCCATTTTGTGGGGGACATTCATCAACCCCTGCACTGCGTCACCAACAACGATATGGGAGGCAATTGCGTCCCCATCGATTTCTTTGGCAACCCCCCGATCGAAAAGAACCCGCAGTATGAAAGCTACGCTCCCAACCTCCACGCGATTTGGGATTCCGCCATCATCGAGCGATTGAGGGGAACGGAATCGGTGGCCGCGTGGGCGGGCTCTTTGGATCAACAGTTCAGCGCGCAAGCACGCGGCTGGGAAAAGCAGAGCATTAATGTGGAAGACTGGGCGTGGGAAGGCCACGAGTTGGCCGATTCGGTGGTTTACGCCAAACTGCCAGTGGCGATTCACGTGGAAAAGCCTGAGCTGGTGAAGGGGTGCAGCGACGACAATCATGTCTCCATGCGCATGCTGAAACTTCACGAACAGGTGTCGCAGCCATACGTGGACGCCGTAGCGTCAACCATCAACGAGCAGATCGCCAAAGCGGGAATCCGCCTGGCCATGGTCTTGAACCAGATTTGGCCGTAGTTGGGGCGTGCCCGTAAGCGTGCGAAAGTCCGTCAGTTGACGGACTTTCGGGCGGCGCTTTCAATCATTTATGGGGAAGGTTCTGCACGTCGACACTGTCGATCCTCCGATTGCTATCGCGTGACACGCCGACGATCATGAATTCCAAAGGTTCGCTGCCGGTATTCTCAAAGGCATGCGCCTCGTTTAATTGGATGGGGATGGCATCGCCCGACTGGATCAGGGCACCTTCGGAGCCGCCTCCCTCAGCCGACACCGTGACGGCGCCGTGGCCACTCATTACATAGTAGAACTCGGCCACCTCCCGATGCAGGTGGGGACCCGTCGAAGTACTTGGCGGAAGCACCAGGTGGTCCACATAAGCCCATGGGGTAGTGAACACCGACGGTCCCAGCGCGCGCCGATACTCCACCGTCCCTTTGCCCCCGCTCATAGCAATCACGGGGCGAAGCAGGGCGCGATCCAGCCGCATGGTCATGAACACCGGGATGGGATCGAGGGGAACGTTGCTGCGGTCGTCGCCCAGGTCGAAGTTGTCGTACGTGCCCTTCATCGCCGACACGTTGATGTTCATCCACTGCACCGGCTTGTCCGTAGCGTTGTAGATGGCGTGGGAATGCCCCATCCGGCAGAGGGCGCCGGACGGCGCTTTCAATACGGACGTGCGGCCATCAATGGTAAATTGCGCCTCGCCGTCGAGGATCACAAACATCTCCTCGCATTGGTTGTGGAAGTGATGGCCAATCCCACTCTTCGGTTCCAGGACGCCCCGATGCAGGAAGCACAGGTTGGTTTCCAGCGCGTGCGCGTCCAGCAGAACCTCTATCTCCATCTGGCCGGCCCCACCGTGGATGGCTTTGACCGTCTGGTATTTCGCCGGGTCCGTGTGGGCAATGCGCTGCGCCAGAGGCTCGCGCGCCGCCAAGGGAAGAATCATAACGAGCATGAGCAGGGTTGTTTTCATGTTCGCTCTCCAATTTCCTTTCGGGGCGACGGGGGACGTAGCGCTGGACTTTAGTTCAGCACCGGAATGCAGCGCTGACCTTGAGGTCAGCACTCATACACCGGCTTCACGGCCGGTGTTACGTCACGTGCCGACCTGCAGGTCGGCGTTGCACGTCATCTAAACCACGTCAAACAACAGAACGGTGTAGTCCCTAGTCAGCAGCGTGTTCTCCAGGGTTGGCCAGACTCGCTGATGCGCTGCGGTGGCGATCCATTTCTGCCGCAGTTCCTCGCTCTGGTACGTCAGGGAGAACCGATAGTTCACCCCCGCCGGAATGCTCCCCTTCAGGACCGTACGCAGCTTCAGCAGCTTCACATCAATATATCCCGGGTGTTTGGCAGCCTCGGGACGGAAGATGGTTTCGAAGTTGTGCAGCATTTCCTTTTCCCGGGCCGGGTCAACCGTCATGTCGAGGTACAGTTGAATGGGATGCCCGGGGCTTGCTGCCAGGGCGCCGGCTACACCGGCTCCGGCCGCGAGCATGGTCTGCAAGCAGGTTCGGCGCTTCATATTCTCTCCTTGGGCTCACCGCCGCTCACTGATAAAGTGGCTTCTCACCCGCGATGGCGAGCTTGATCCGGTACAATCCTGTACGTGCGGTGATGTAGAGCGACTTCCAGTCATCGCCCCAATTGCAGTTGGAGGGTGGCAGCGGCGTCTTGATCGTGCCCAGGTGCTTTCCCTCGGGCGAGAACACCCAAATCCCTCCCGGACCGGCGGCGTAGATGTTGCCCTTTTCATCCACCTTCATGCCGTCCGGCACACCATCTTCTTTTGCCCCGGTCGCGTCGGCAATCAGACGCCCGTTCCTGACGGTTCCATTATCGACGACGTCGTACGCCATCCATACCATGTGCTTCTCATCCGAATTCGAGATGTAAAGCGTCTTTTGGTCGGGAGAGAAGGCAATGCCATTGGGCGCCGTCAAGTCCATGATGACCGCTTGCAGCTTGCCGTTCGCGAAGCGGAAAACGCCATTGAACTTCTGCTCTTTGGCCGGGTCGCTGTCGCCCTTGGGCAATCCGTAGGGCGGATCGGTGAAATAAAATGCCCCGTCGGAGCGAAAGACCACGTCATTCGGACTGTTCAACTTCTTCCCCTCAAACTTGTCAACCACCGTGCTGATTTTCATGTCTTTGCTGATGCGGACAATGCGGCGGAATCCATGCTGGCAGAGCAGCACAGCGCCATCTTTATCCGCGGCCATGCCGTTGGGGCCATTGAATCCGCCCTCCGGCAGATTCCCCTTTCCGTCATAACCGCCCGGATTGAGAACTTCAGTCACTTTTCCATCGGGCGACCATTGACGCACCACGTTACCCACTACATCGCTGAACCAGAGGATGCCCGATGGGCGCCAAATCGGCCCCTCGGTAAACTTGAAGCCATCGGCAAGCTTTTCAAGCTGGGCATCCGCGGGAACAAGCGCATCAAGGGCGGGGTCCAGTCGCAAGATATTTTCCACGGCGGCAGGTTTTTCCGGAGGGGGAGTGGGAACAGGCGCCGTGGAACATGCCACGGTGATGAGTGCAAAAGCCACAACCACAACTGATACTATTTTGGACATGGGGAATTCAACCTCCTTTCGATAGTGGTTCAGTTTGCTGTAGTACTATGCGCCAACTTCTTCGAGTGCAGCGAAGAGAAGATTTACCACAGAGGCACAGAGACCACAGAGAAGAGTGCTTCGGCTTGGGCGCGGAGGGATTACGGTTCCTTGTTCGACGGCCCAGAGTTCTCTCTCTGCGTGTTCTCCGTGACCTCTGTGTCTCTGTGGTGAACTTTTTTTGGGTTGCGGCTGCGCCGCGCTGCACCTTCACCCTCTTTTCGGTCCGGCAAAGATCATACTGCGTTCGCCGTCTTCAAGCCATGATATGCCACGGCACATCAGGGTGAATTTGTTCAATCCCCC
>PLWR01000091.1:0-20793 GCA_003165615.1 Acidobacteriota bacterium
GCATGAGGTTATTTTCATGACAGCAAGCGGCGAAGCCGCAGGTCGCCATTCAATGGCCTGACCGTAATTTGGACACGTCTGAAAGATCGTAGCCCATGGCGTAAGCCGTGGGAAAATTGGCCCCCACCCTGCCCGAGCCCCGCCAGGGGCGAAAGAAATCAAGACCAATTTCAGCTTATCGCAACCTCTTCATCTCCCCGCGGCCTTACGATAGCGCGCCATGTGCTCTTTTAGTTCTGTGTCGTCGGGTTGGAGCGCCAAAGCTCTCTTCTCGACCTCCACGGCTTCCTGATAATCCCCATTGGCAAAGTTAGCTTCGGCAAGAGTATCGATGGAATTCCATTCTTTCCATTGGGAAAGCTTCACCGCAAGTTGAGCGTGCTCCAGCGCGGCCCTGGGGTCGCGATACTTCGGGTCATCGCAAGTGGCATAGAGCCATGCCAGGTTGTTATGAGCTTCCGCGAAGCCCGGTGCAAGGAGCAGGACTCGCTGGTAAGTTTTAATGGCGTCACCGTAAAGCTTCTGCCTGGCATAGAGATCCGCCAGCATCGCCTGGTTCGCGGCGAGTAATCTCTTGCCCTCGACGGTTTGGGGAGTTTTCCCGAACACCTCTTCAAAGACCTGTTCCGCCTTCTGTGGATCACCCTTCATCTGGTAAGCCAATCCGAGTTCAAGCCGGGGTTGGTCATCATCCCAACTCAGGGGAATCGCTTCCTGAAACTCCCGTATGGCCTGGTCGTATTTCTTCTGCGTCAGGTAATACGAGCCCGCCGCCTCGTGCGTGTCCTCTTCGTGAGGAGCCAGGGTAAGTGCTCGCTGGAAAACCTGAAACGCGCGGTCATACTGCTGGGCAGATTCGAGTTGCTTACCTACTGCCAGGAGCCGGTCCATGGCCTGGAGGGTCCGGTAATGGATGGCGGTGGCGGCCATGGCAAGGATCACCACCGCGAGGGGAAGGGCAACTATGGCTTGTGAGGTGGATTCAGTAACTCCACCGTAATGGAAATCGTGCGGGGGAGGCGGGATGACGATCGCCAGCAGCGCGCCGGTTGCCAATCCCCCCAAGTGGCCCCAGTTGTCGATGCCGTGCAGGGATAGTCCCAGGGCCAGATTCAGGACGATGAAGGGGATCATTCCCGCTCCAAAGGCACGGCCCCAGCGCGGGGGAATTACATCGCGGTGAACGTACCCGGTCACCAGCATCGCGCCGGCAAGCCCGAATATGGCCCCGGAAGCTCCCACCGAGACGTTTCTTGAGAGCTCCATGGAAAGTAAGGCGCCGCCCACGCCGGCGGCCACGTACATCGTGGCGTAGCGGCCGTATCCGTAGACTCGCTCCATAATAGGTCCCAGGATATAGAGCGCGTAACTGTTTCCCAGGATATGAAGCCAGCCGCCGTGCAGGAACATCGGCATGACCAGACGCCAGTAGTCACCGCGGCGCAGGCAGGGTCCGAAGGAGGCGCCAAAATTGAGGAGAACCGGGGTGTTATCTGCTCCCCCCGCGTGTTTTTCCAGAAGGAAAAAGACAAAATTCAGGGCCAGCAGGATGATTGTGGCGACGGGCCAAAAACGGCGAGGGGCAACCTCGTATTCTTGCACGCCAGCCGGTAAGGGATAAGGTTGATCAGCCATGCGATGGTGGTCGGATAAGTGACTTTGTCCGCACGATCTCTCCACGAAGAATTATACCACTGCCTGCGAATCGGTTAGGAAGGCACTTCGCCAAAACACGAAGGCACCACGCAGGCGTTGCTTGTGCATTGCCTTGATGGTGCCTTGGTTTCTTGGTGGTTTGAGCTGTTCAAACCGCCTCAATACTTACCACACTCGCGCACGGTTTCAAACATCGCCAAGACATTTTCAATGGGCACGCGCGCCTGGACGTTATGGATGGGGTTGAAAACGTACCCGCCGCCGTTGCCGAAGATCTTCAGGCGCGATTTCACCTCTTTGCGTACGTCTTCGGCCGTGCCGAAGGGCAGCGTCTTCTGGGTGTCGACGCCCCCACCCCAAAAGGTCACACGGTCTCCGAACTCCTGCTTCAACTCTTCCGCCGACATGCACGCCGCCGAACACTGCACCGGGTTCAGAATATCGAAGCCTGCGGCTACAAAATCCGGCAGCAGAGCACGAATCGATCCGCACGAGTGAATGAAGGTCTTCCACGTGGTGTTCTTGTGCACCCAATCGTTCACGGCCTTATTGAAGGGCTGATAAAGGTCGCGATAAGTCTTGGGTGAGATAAACGGACCATGCTGTTGGCCAAAATCCGTTCCCGAAAGGAAGACTGCCGACACGCGCTCCCCCACGACGCCGTGAATCTTTTCCAGATTCTTGATGCCGATTTCACACTGCCCCTCGAAAAGCTTGTAGACATAATCGCGGCGCGACGCGGTGCTGACGTACCACTCCTCAACGTCGCGGATTCCCTTGGGATGTTTCATCCAGGGGCCGGGGACCAGGGCAATGTCGCCGAAGGCCGTTCCTCCGAAGCTCGCCAGCACGCCTTTGTCAGTTTGGGTCCAGATTCTTTCCGCCTCGCGCCCCAGATATGCCAAGTCCTCGTCGGAAATGGGAGTGAATTCCTCCAGATTATCTTCGACATTCAAATGGTCGTCATCCAGCGGAACCTGGCGGATGATGGAGTCAAAATAGTACCCGCCTTTGGGCATGTGGCCGCTGGGGGGGACGGACTTATCGCCCTCGGGATAGATCAGGATGTCGCCGTTTTCCTCCGGGTCGGTGTTGAAGCCTTCCGGGACAAGCACCGGCGTACCGCCAAATGTCGTCCAGGGTTTCCACCCTTCATTCTTGAAGCCGAACAACGTGGCAGGCTTTCCCAAGCCGACGACGTCGATACCAAGGGAATCCATCAGATCAGGTTTGATTTCCCCCAGCACCTGATAGGGCTCCACCACTTTTACCGGAGTTCCGGGCGCATCCAGGCCCAGCGCCTGACGAAGCTTGTAGACGGTGTCGGCCTGCATGCCGGTCACGGCGCTCGCACCGAGGTCCATCGGCACGCGGTCGGATTCTTTATGATTTAGTGCGTCATGAACGCGTTCGCGTGATGTCATGATATCGTTCCTCCATTAAGGCAGTAGGCACTAAGCAGTAGGCAGTAGGCACTAAGCACTAGGCACTAAGCAGAACGTGACTACCGCAACGTCGGCGAGATCTCACGAAGCCAGCGCAAAGCTGCCAGGTTTCGCGATCATCCCGCTCAACATTCGTCCGACTTCCTCGTAGCCATCAGTCAGTGTCTTGTGGTTCTCCACTGATAGGTAGCCAAAGTCGCGGGCAAAGTCGAGCCAGACGAGCGTTTCCGTTGCTTCCGCATCGCAATCCGCCATTTTGCTTACAAACATGTTGGGATACTGTCGCTTTCGATAGCCTTCTGCCAAGTTGACAGCCACACTGCGTGAGGACCGCCGGATCTGGCTGGTTAGGGAGTATCGTTCATCCCCAGGGAAGGTTCGGGAAACGACGAAGACCTCCTTGGCCAGCTTGTAAGCAAGCTGATAGACTTTAAGGTCTCGGTGCCCGCGCATTCTATCTCTGCCGGGCTTTGGATCGGTTTCTAATTCGTTAGACAATGCTTGCTGCCTCCAACCCAAACCCCACTGCCTAGTGCCTACTGCTTACTGCTTACTGCCTACTGCCTACTGCTTACTGCTTACTGCTTACTGCCTAGTGCCTACTGCTTTCCGCTACGCCGCGCTCTCCAGGCGCAAGGGATATCTACCGTACTCGCGCGCGGTTCGGTACATCGTCAACACGTTTTCCGCCGGCACGAGCGCCTGAATATTATGAACGGCATTAAAAACAAACCCTCCGCCCGGACCGAAGGCTCTGATCCGTTCGCAAACTTCTGAGCGGACTTCCTGCGGCGAGCCGAAGGGAAGGGTGCTTTGCGTGTCCACCCCGCCTCCCCAGAAAGTAATCCGGCTCCCGAATTTTCTTTTCAGGTCAAAGGGATTCATATGGGCGGCGGAGCACTGCACGGGATTGATGATGTCGAAACCGGCGGAGATGAAATCGTCGAGCAGTGCCCAAATTGAACCGCAACTGTGCATCAAAGTTTTCCAGGTTGTGTTCTGGTGCACCCAATCATTCACCCGTTTATGAAAAGGCAGGAAGAGATTGCGGTAGGTCTGGGGAGAAATCAACGGCCCATTTTGGGTGCCGAAATCCGCACCCGTCAGATAGGCGACCGCTACCCGCTCACCGACCGCCGCATGGAGTTTCTCCAGGTTCACGAGGTTGATTTCCGTCTGGCCCTCGAAAATCTTGTAAATATGGTCGCGGCGGGTACTCAAACTCATGTACCAGTCCTCGATACCGCGAATTCCCCGCGGGCGCTTCAATCCCATCCCCGGAACCCGCGCGATATCGCCGAGCGACACGCCCCCCACGTTCAGCACCAGGGCCTTGTCGGTCTGGGTGTAAAGCTCCTCCGTGCTGCGGCGATAGTATTCGACTTCCTGGTCGGAGAAGACGGTGAACTCCTCCAAGTTGTCTTCAACCCGCGGCTCCTCATTGCCGGGCGCCTGCCGGACGATGGCATCAAAATAGAACCCCCCACGCGGCATGCGGCCGGAGGCCGGCGCCGAGCGGTCGCCTTGCGGGTAAAGAAGCAAGTCGCCGTTGGGCTCGGGTTGGGTATTAAACCCGGCCGGCACCAGCGCCGGGGTGCCGCCGAAGGTGGTCCACTCTTTCCACCCTTCCAGCGGGAAGCCGAAATGGGTTCCCGACCCGCACACCCGCGCGGTGTCAATCGCCAGGGCGTTTTGTAAATCGGGCTTGATTTCACCGAGCATCTGGAAAGGCTCGATGACTTTGACGGGGGTGCCCGGAGCGTCCAAATCGAGCGTCTGGCGCAAACGGTAAACGGTATCGACGTGCATACCGGTCACTGTGGTCGCGCCCAGGTCGAGGGGAAGACAGTCCGGTTCCTGGTGCTCCAAAGCGAGGCGAACTCGCTCACGTGAGCTCATCATGGTGAAGTCCCTGCCTCCACGCCGCGGCCCCAGGGGTCGCGGCGCGCTACAGAGTCTATGGGGTGGCGTGCCGTTTAGACGGCCACGAGTTGGCGGGCCAGTTCCACCGCCGCGGGGGCGTCTTTGCCGTAGCCGTCGGCGCCTATCGAATGGGCCCAGGCATCGGTAACGGGCGCTCCGCCTACCATGATCTTTACCTTGTCACGCAGGCCAGCGGCGGTCAGCGCTTCCACCACCCCCTTCATGTTCACCATGGTGGTGGTGAGCAGGGCCGACATCGCCACAAGATTGGCATTGTTCTGGCGAACCGCGTCAACGATCTTCTCCGCGGTAACGTCGACGCCCAGGTCAACAATCTTAAAACCGGCGCTCTCCAGCATCATGGCCACGATGTTCTTACCGATGTCATGCAGGTCGCCTTTTACGGTTCCGCACACGACGATTCCGGCGGCGACCATGGCATCCGCACCCACCAGCAAGGGCCGCAGAATGTCACTGGAAGCGCGTGCCGCGCGCGCTGCGATCAGCACTTCGGGAATGAAGAATTCGCATTCCCGCATGCGGCGTCCCACCTCATCCATGGCGGGGATAATCGCCTTGGGAAAAAATTCGCCCGGGCGAACTCCTTCTTTCAGCATCTTGTCCGTCAGCTCTTTGGCCACCGGAGCCTTTCCATCAATGATTGCCTGTTTCAGTTCTTCGAATTGTGCCATATGAGTCTCCCTTTCTAGGTTCTAGGTGCTGGGATCTAGGTGCTGGGTGTTGGGTTCCGGGTTATCGCCAGCACCCAGTCCCCAGACCCTAGCCCCCATGTTTGGAAATGCCATTTCCTCCACAAAGGTATCTTGAAAACCTTGATCGGCGTTCAGCGCCACGTGCTCGATCCGCTGGCGAAGGCGGGCAAAGGAACCGTCCTCTCCCTCCGGTTGGAAGAGCGCCAGTTTTGCTCCCAGAAGAGCAGTGTTCCCTGCCGCCTCAACTTTCTCCGAGGGGAAGCTGATCAGGCCGATGCGCTGCGCACTGGAGCGGTTAATATAGTTCCCAAAGGCCCCCGCAAGATAGAGTTTTTTTAGCTCACCGGCGGAGGAGCCAAATCTGTCCAGAAGGATGCGAATGCCGGCGGCGATGGCGCCCTTGGCAAGTTGCAGTTCGCGGATGTCGCCTTGAGTCAGCACTACGGGCGCCGCCAGTGTCCATGGGGCCGCGCCGTCAGCGAAACGTCCGGAGGGCTGAATCCTCCCCAACTCCAGGCCCGCCGACACCGCATCCACCAGTCCGCTTCCACATAAACCGAGCGGTGGAACATTGCCCAGGACGCGGCAGTTGATCGTGTGGTCCTCCACCCTCACCTCGGAGATCGCGCCCGTGGCGGCGCGCATGCCCATGGAAATCCGCGCTCCCTCGAAGGCCGGCCCGGCCGCTGTCGAGGCACAAAGTATGCGCTGACGATTGCCAATCACGATCTCTCCATTCGTACCCAAATCCACCAGCCCGTTCAGTTCCTCGCGTTCACTGAGGTTCGTGGCCAGAATGCCGGCCAGGATATCGCTGCCCACGAATCCGCCCAGGCAGGGGAGAAAGCGCACGCGCGCCTGGCGGGAGAGCTTCCACCCCAAATCTCGACCGCGGAAAGTCTGAAGGCCGAGCTGTTCCGACTCGAAAGGGTACCGCGATAACGGCTCAATATCCAGCCCGCAAAAAAGGTGGTGCATTACGGTGTTACCCACCACCACTACATCGGTGATTTCCCCTTCCGGAACCTGGGCGGAAAACACCAATTGCTCGATCAAGCTCCCAATCTGCTGGCGGATCAGATCGCGGAGCTGCTGCTCGCCGCCTTTCGCCGCGCCATAGTCCACGCGGCTCATGACGTCAGCGCCAAAGCGCGCCTGGGAGTTCAGCGCCGTGCGCACCGCCAGCACGCGGCCGGTGGTGAGATCAAGTAACTGCGTGACCAGCGTGGTGGTTCCCAAATCCACCGCCACGCCCAGGCCGGGACGCGCCTCGAATGCAAAAGGCGTTTCATCCACCAGGATGGCGGCATCCCATTGGCGCAGCTCGATAACCAGATCGTCCTCAAGCGCGCACTGGCAAGCGAGGCGCCAGCCGTTCGAAATTTCCTCCGCGCTCAGGCGCTCGCGTTGCGCGTCGTTGACGGACGCATGCCCTTCCAACACATGCACACGGCAGCCGCGGCAACGGCCCTGTCCGCCGCAGGGAAATTCCACGCCCTGGGCAAAGAGCAGGTCACGCAAGGCAGTTCCCGCCGGCGCCGTCAATTCCACCTGCACGGGCTTCAGGGTGATCCGGTGTGTGGGTTTCTCGGAAAACATAGGTGCCAGGTGTCAGACGGCGCCGGGCGCCGCAGGTTCTCTCGCATACCTCCGCATGGCATGAACATTTTCCAGCGGCGTGTCCCGCACTACTTCGCAACCGGCGCCCACAATAAATCGCTTGCCGGCCTGTTGGTGGCATTCGGCCACGGCGGCGTAAACCTCCTCTGGCGTTCCATTACGCAGCACGCGCACGGGATCAATGTTCCCCAGCAGCACCTGTCCAGGCCCCATCGCCGCGCGCCCCTCCGAAAGGGGAGCCAGAAAATCCAGATCGACAATGTCACAACCCAACTGTCCCATTAAGGCGAGAATCGGCCGGGTATTGCCGCAGATGTGCAAGCGCGTCCGCGCCCCCATGGCGCGCAGGCCATCCATCATGCGTTTTTCGAAAGGCCACACAAACTCCTCATAAATCCTGGGGCCCACCAGTGAGGCCGCCGCATCGCCCACCCCGATCAGCTCCGCGCCGCTTTCCATCTGCGCCTTGGCAAAAGTGAGTTCGAGATCCAGGACGAATTCAAACAGCTCGGTGACGAATCCCGGATCGTCGAAGAAATCCGTCATCAGATTATTGATACCGCGCAAGTCGGCGGCCTCGGCAACGGGGCCTTCGATCCACCCTTCAATCAGCTTTTCCTGGCGTAAGGACTGCCGATAGAGCTCAAGCCCCCGCAAGCGGTTGCCCATGCGGGGACTGGTATGCGGGTCCGGCACCTTCAGCCCGCGCAACTTTCCCTTTTCCGCCAGCAGAGCATTCCCTTCGTCGAGGGCGGGCGGCTGGTTGGGGAAGTACTTGACGGGCGCACCGCAATCCGCCGCTTCGCACGCGGGGTCTGACATGATGTTGACGTAATCGAAATCGAATTCGACCGCGGTGTGGGTCTGCCCTTTTGTCAGCAGGCGGTAATCCGTGGCGTACTCGCGAAACGGCGCGCCAATGCGATCGGCCGCAAACATCATCGTGATGGGCATGAACGGCAAGCTATCGGTAGGCTTGCCATCAAGCAAAGCGAGAATGCGTTCGCGTCCAGTCATAAGAAAGGCAGTGACAAGTGACAGGTGACGAGTGACAAGCAGGCACAACCGAAATTCGAAAATCGAAGCTCGAAAATCGCAGCGGGTTTCGATTTTCAATTTTCGCCTTTCGCTCGCTGGTCACACGTCACATCTCACTTGTCACTTCCTAATATCCTCCATCCTCCTTTGCCGTCTCCATGAGGGCAAAGATATTCTCCGGCGGCGCGGTCGGTGGGATGGCGCAGCCTGAGTTCAGAACGAATTGGCCTCCCGGCTTCCAGGCGGCAATGAGCTCCCGTGTCACTTCCCGAACTTCCGCCACGGTCCCGTTGGTCAGGATGCCGCTGGGGTCGATGTTTCCAAATAGCACGTGGCCCTTCCCGGCGGTCAGTTTGGCTTTCCTGGCGTTGGTCTTGTAGTCGAGCTCGAACCCACAGGATTCGTATTGCGCCAAGATGTCGAGGATGCGGCTGGTGTCGCCGCAGATGTGAATCACTACGAAAATGCCGTCCGCGGCAAGGTCCCTCACCAGGCGTTCTTCGTAGGGCCGCGCAAAGCGCTTGAAAAGGCGGGGGGAAGTGACGTCCGGGCCCGCCAGGCTATCGCCCATCGAGGTAAAGTGGGCTCCGGCCTTGATCAGCGCGCGATGCACGGCCAGATGGCTGAGGTAGCAAACCTCCATAAGCCGGGCGAGGCGGGGATCGTCAGGGTTGTCGAGCAGGTCCATCAGGAAATCCTCAATCCCCCGCACCATGCAAGGGAGGTCGAACCCGCCCTGGTCAGCGTTTCCGCGAATCGCGACTTCGCCACCCACTTGTTTGGACATGAGGCGGACACCCTCGAGCAAAGCGGGGATGCGCCCATCCGTCTCCGGGTTGACCACTTTCAATTTGTCGACTTCATCGAGGCTGCGGATGGCTGGCTCTACAATCCGCCCGGGTTCATTGGGAGCGCATTCCGAGCGGGCTCCCATGGCTTCGGCCAGCATCGTGGTGTCGGTATCCACCAGAATGCAGTCGTGCCCGTATTTCTCCACTGCCTGGAGGTGTACGCGGGCTATGACTTCCGGGTTGACGCGATACTCTTCCATCCTCATGCCCGCTTCCCGCGTGGCCAGCATAAAATTGTGCAGACACACCGGCACACGGTCGGGGATGCCGCCGGCCAGAACCGTCCGTACGCGCTCAAGAGAGTTCATGGGATGAAAACCTCCGGAAAACAGTGACAAGTGACGAGTGACAAGTGACGAGCCAGCAAGGACCGAAATTCGAAAATCGAAACTCGAAAATCGCGGCGAGTTTCGAATTTCCAGTTTCGAGTTTCGTCTTCTGCTCGCTCGTCACTCGTCACTTGTCACACGTCACTGCTTTTATGACTCCGTCGTCGTAGCTCGCCGCGATGCGGTGGCCGGGAGGAACCACCAGGAATTCCTTCGGGTCCCACTCGCCGTTCACCATACGTTGGATCAGGCTGATGTCGCCGGGGACTTTTTCGAATGTCCAGCCGCGCTTGGCGGCGTCGTCACGCGCGCGTTGCTCAAAGCTCCCATCGGGTTCGATGCCCATCTCGATGAAAGTCATTTGGCGATAGTGCCGCGCCAGGTTCTTGCCGAACTCTTCCCACAGGTATTTCGCGTTCTCCTCCCCGTACTTGGCCACCATTTGTTCATAGCTCTGCGTCAATCCCAGCTTATTGCCCAAAGCCAGTTGGCCCAACTCGCCGTCCGCCTCGCCGCGCTCAATCCAACCGGTGGTTTTGAAATACACGCCGGGGTGAGTATTGAAATAGTCCATGTAGCGCGCCGAGCTGCCCATGAAAACCGTGATGCAGTCATGCCCGCGCGGAATCACCAGGGGAATGGACTTGGTGGTGAGCCCCACGATGCCGTTGTTGCAAAGGCCGTAGCCCAAAAGCAAGGCATCGTATTGGCGCTCCTCCACTTTGTCGACCGCAGCCTGCAAGCGTGCCTGCATTTGCGCGCACTCGATGTCGTGCAGACCCTTGGGGAGAAAATCGAAGTCGACGATGTGGGGCGATCGCGCCACGCAAGCGCAAAGCTCACGGAAGAATATCTCGCAACTGATCAGCTTAAAACGCATAAGTTTTCTGCAACCAGCAACTGCATTCTCACCGCAGAGGCGCGGAGGCGCTGAGTTTTGAAACCGAAGTCCATTTTCTCTGCGTCTCAGCGCCTCTGCGGTAGGGCAAATTCCTCACATCGCTCCCTGCCTACTGCTTACTTCCTACTGCTTAGTATCTACTGCCTAGTGCCTACTGCTTAGTGCCTACTGCCTAGTGCCTACTGCCTACTGTTTAGCACCGCTGCCAACGCCCGGATAAACTCCGGACTGGTTCCGCAGCAACCGCCCAAAAAGTTCGCCCCTGCGGCGAGCAAGGCGGGAGCATGTCGCGTAAAAGCTTCCGGGGCGGTCTGGTAGTGCGTTCCCCCTTCCAATAATTCCGGCAGGCCGGCGTTGGGCTTGATCCAAATGGGCAGTGACGTGGAGTTGTGCAGCCGCTGGCAGAGCGCGGCGTAACTCTCAATGCCTTGCCCGCAATTGGCCCCGATCACATCGGCGCCCGCGGCGGTAAGTTCGGCAGCAGCCACCTCCGGCGTGATTCCCATCATGGTGCGGTCAAGGTTCTTGCCGGAGTCGTACGCCAGGGAGACGATTACCGGCAATCCGGTGGGGCGGGCCGCTTGCACACAGACTTTTGCTTCCGCCAGGTCACTCATGGTTTCAAAAATCAGAGCGTCCGCGCCGGCTTCCGCCAGGGCCCGGGCTTGTTCGGTGAAAGTCACCAACAGTTCCTCTTCGCTGACCTCGCCCATCATCAGCAGTTTGCCGCTTGGTCCCATGGAAGCGAAAACCCGCGCCCTGGCGCCTGCGGCGCGACGGGAAATTTCCACCCCGCGTAGATTGATTTCCCGCAGGTGCTCAGCCAGTCCGTGGCGCTCCATGGCCAGGCGATTGGCGCGGAAAGTGTTGGTCAGGATCACCTGGCTGCCCGCCTCCACGTAAGCGCGCGCGACTTCCTCCACGCGCTCCGGATGCGTCAGGTTCCAATGGTCAGGGCATTCACCGGCTTCCAGACCGCGTGCCTGGAATTCGGTCCCCCACGCGCCGTCGGTGAGCACCGGGCCTTGCGAAATGAGTTGTTGAATCAAGGTATGCATACGATTTTCTCACATGACGCAAGTGACGAGTGACAAACAGGCGAAAGACGAAACTCGAAACTCGAAATTCGAAACTCGCCTCGATTTTCGAGTTTCGATTTTCGAATTTCGGTTCTTGCTCACTCGTCACCGCTCCTAAGCTGCTTTGCGTTCCACAAGCTCAGGGCGGGTCTGGCTTGAGGGGGAGAGTTCGCGGCGGAAGCAGAAGGAATATGCCGCGCCCACAAATACCAAGCCCCCCACGATGTTGCCTAACGTCACCGGCAGCAGGTTCCATATGAGGAACTGCGGCCACGTCACGCTTGCCCCCAACATGATCCCCGCCGGGACGACGTACATATTGGCCACACTATGCTCAAATCCGCAAGCCACAAAAGCCATGATCGGAAACCAGATCCCCAGGACCTTACCCGTAGTATTGTCCGCGGATATTCCCAGCAGGATCGCCAGGTTGACCAGGATATTGCAGGCAATACCTTTGGCAAAAGCCGAACTCAGTCCCGCTCCCCCCGCCGCGGCATAGGGGAGGACTTTTGCCTGGGCCATGGCCACCGCAGTTTGGCCGAATACACTCAGTTCCGCCATCCCGTATTTGCGCAAGGGTCCCCAAAACATCAAGTAAGCCCAGAACAGGGAGCCCGCGAAATTTCCCATATAAACCCACAGCCAGGCCCAACCCACTTTCCGCCACGTTGTCTTCCCCTGAAATACCGCCACCGGGATCAACATCGTGTCACTAGTGAAGAGTGACATACCCGTAATCACGATCGCGACTAAGCCCACGGGAAAGACGGCTCCCGCAATCAAGGACTTGAAGCCGGGCCCCATCGAATTCTCCAGCCCGGTTGAGCAGACCGTGGCGAGCGTGGCTCCTGCGGCGATGAACATGCCGCCCATAAAGCCCCGCACCAGGAAATTCGGAACACCCAGGTCAGCCTTGTACCTGCCTGCGTCTCCCGCCAGGGCGACGATTTCTGCGGGTTTAATCGCCATACTGACTCCGGATCCTTAGGTAGTGACAAGACGAGTAGCGCGACCTGTTTTGTAGGTCCGCGGCTTTTTCTTGCCATGGGGGACGAGCCGCGGACCTACAAAACAGGTCTGCGCTACACTTGCTGGAAAATCGCGGCGAGTTTCGAGTTTCCAGTTTCGAGTTTCGTCTTTCGCTTGCTCGTCACCCGTCAAAGGGCCGAAATTCGAAAATCGAAATTCGAAGATCGGGGCGAGTTTCGAGTTTCCAGTTTCGAGTTTCGTCTTTCGCTTGCTCGTCACCCGTCAAAGGGCCGAAATTCGAAAATCGAAAATCGGGGCGAGTTTCGAGTTTCCAGTTTCGAGTTTCCAGTTTCGTCTTTCGCTCGCTTCCACTCGTCACTGCTCTTACGCCGCTGCCGGCAATTCCAGTTTTCCTTCGCGGAAAGCGCGCAGGTAGTTGGCGCAATATTCGTCGCGCCCCAGCAGGGCTTCGGCGGCGCGGATATTGGCCATCAACTGCTGGTCGCAGGGGTCCACGATGCCGGCGTCCAGGCCGCGCGCCATCAGCAGGACAGCAAAGGTCTCATTGAGGAGTTTGCGGAGGGGAAGCCCAAACGACACGTTGCTGACGCCGGCGCTGGCGTGAATGCCGGGGTAACGTGCGGTGATCTGCCCGACGGCATCCAGCAGGCCCTTCCCGTGCTCGGGCCCCGTGCTGACCGGAAGGACGCAGCCATCCACGTAAATGTCATCGAGCGCATATCCTTCCGCCGTCAGCAGATCCACCAGGTGGGTGGCGTGCGTGACGCGCTGTTCGGCGGTTTCAGGCGGACCCGCTTCGCCCAGGCACAGGGCGATGATCTTGGGGCGGAATTCTTTCAGCACCGGCATCAGCGCGGCGATGCGAGCCGGCTCATCGGTGATGGAATTAATCATGGCGCGTTGTTTGCAACGCGGCAAGGCGCGGCGCAGGGCTTCCGGGTCAGCGCTATCCAGGCAAAGTGGCACGGAAACGGTCTCCTGCACAATGTTCACCAGCCAGGGCAGGACATCCAACTCCTGCCCGGGCAGGCCGCCATTCACGTCGAGCATGTCGGCGCCGGCGTTCACCTGACGGAGGGCGATTTCCTTGAAGAACTCCACATCGCGAGCCGCCGCCGCGGCTCCGACTTTTTTACGGGTACAATTTATCAATTCACCGATGATAAGCATAAGATTTGTTTTCCTTTCGCTGCTGAAGTGACCCCTTCAGAGTGAGATTAGCGCGCCTGCTTTCCGGGGGCGTTGCCCGCGGCTATCCAATAAATCCCCCGCGGGGATTCAAACCTTCCGCAGATTAAAGCCTGCGGCTACCCACGGAAGGCCCCTTCGGGCCTGGCTGCTGCTTGCTGCCCCCAAGGGGCTAACCTTGAGTAGCCGTGGGTACAACCCACGGAAAGGAAGCGAAAAAATCTGTCGGCCCTGAAGGAGCCGGACAAGAAGTCCATTCTACCGTCCAGACTCTGGAATAGCGACATTTTGCGCTATCCCCTGGCATTCGTTGGCATCGTCGGGGATCATCGGGCTACCCATAATGCTCCGGAACGGAAAGCCTGATTTGGCCAAGTTTGGTTGAAACCTGCGGCTACTCACGGATGGCCATTTCGGGGCCGTACTCCCGTTTGCTGCCTACTGCTTTCCGCCTTCCGCCTTCTGATCGCCGCTCGCCGCCAACTCAATTCTCTTCCCGAGGTTATCGATCCCCACAAAGCGATTGGCCAGGGCGTTGGTGCCGTCCAAAGCCCAGTCGCGGGGTGGAATCAGTTTGTGGGCGAACTTTCTGGGATCGTCTCCCATGGCCAGTGCGCCCTTGTAAATCACGTTCCAGATGCATTCCTGTTCGGGGCGAGCCTCACAGGTGCCGTCAATTCGCGAGCCGCCACAGGGACCGTTGCGCAGTTCCTTGTAGCACCACCGCATGGAGCAGCCGGCGTAGTCCAGGTGGTCCTGCAGGCAGTCTCCGCAATTCTTGCACCCCAGCGTGGCCTGGCGATACAGGCTGGAGGGCCCCAACAGCCGGTAATACAGGCCATGACGCCAGGAATTCGTCTTACCGTTGGTCTTCAAGTGGGCACCGAAAAAGCGCGCGCCTACGGAGCCGTCGGCGATGAAGTGCCGGTGCACTTGCTTTGAGAGCCACTGCGAAAAGGTGGCGTGCGGCTTGTGGCTATCGAGTCGGTATTTACCGCCACCGTCGCTCAATCGGTCTTTGCCGGGGGGCAGCAGGTAGAACTCCTGGGGCACAGGCAGAATCAACTCGTCCAGGTGATGGCGCCAGTCGCTGCCGATCGCCGCAGCGCGCTCGCCAATGGTCATGAAATCCCGATGCGAAAGGTTGAAGCCGCCAATGTGCGCTCCGGCAAAGCCCAGATCTTTCACCGCGGCTACCATCAGCGCGGCACGCTCCAGGCGTTCGGGCTTCTTTTCTTTTTCCAGCCGCTGGATGAGTTCAATGGGAATCACGCAGCCCGCCACTTCCCCCGCCTGCATCATCTGTGCGATCTTGGCGGTGGGGACGTAGACGTTGGCAAGCACTGGAATATTCCCCAGACCTTCCCGGTCCATGTATTGTTTCAGTTCGTAAAGCTTGCGCAGGTTGTATCCCAATTGGGTGATGACGAATTGCGCCCCTGCGCCAATCTTCAATTGCAGCTTGTAGAACTGCATCATCTGGTCGGCCTCGTGGACCTTGTAGGGGTTCACCACGGCGCCGGCGAAGAAATCGAAAGGCGTGCTATGCACAGTGCGCGGACCGAGGTTGTACTCGATCCCCTTGCGCATGGCTTGCAGCAACCAGATGATCAGCACGGAATCGAGGTCGTAAACGGGTTTCGCCTTGCCCGCGAAACCCTCTTTCTGCGCATCGCCGGTCAAAGCCAGGATATTTTCAACCCCCATGCGCGCCAGAGCGTGCAGACGGCTTTCCAGGGAGGAACGGTTTCCGTCTTTGCCGGTGAGATGCGCAATCGGCGTCAGGCCTTTTTCCTTGATGGCCGCAACGAAGGACTCCGGTGGCAGCGCGGGATTGCCCCCCGGCAGGTCCGTAACGCTGATCACCTTGATGCCGCTCGGTTCAGCAGCGGCATCCTTGAGGAAAGTTTCGGCTTCCGCAACGTTGTGGTCCCGGCCCAGCACCAGTTCCGCAGTGCAGAAGAATTGCTCGTTTTCAAGGGCCTGTCTTAATTGGTTGTCAGTCTGAGTAACTTCATTGGGATTCATTCAGCTTTCACCTGATGGTCAGATTGGGATCTCTTTAGAGCCCGGATTTGGGCCCCATACAAAAAAATCATGAACGCGTTAATGGCAACTCCGACCAGAATAAGATAGAGCGGGATCCTGTTTAAGAGTATAGGCACGCCAACGACAGTTGCACACACATAAAGGATAATCTGCCCCCACAATCCCCGAATCTGCTTTTCGATGGCTGTGTTCATCCTCCTTAAACCTCACATCACCGCTGGGTCCACGCTATTCCCGAACCCGAATCCCGAGCCCCGGTTCCTTCATTTCCCCGGTTGCGGCTCCCGATTTCCGTGTATGGAGAGCGTGGCCGGGTAACTTTTGACCGGTCGCCGACCGATGATGCCGGCGAAATTCTTGCCGCCGTCTCCTGCCTCAAAACAGCCCCGACACCTTTCCGGTTCTTACATCCACATCCACGCGGCGGAAACCGGGGTTGGATGAAGTTCCGGGCATCAAGCTGATGGTGCCGGCGCAGGGGCACAGAAACTTCGCTCCCGAATACACCAGCACATCCCGAATCGGCAAAGTCCAGCCCTTGGGAACTCCCTTCAGCGTCGGGTCGTGGCTCAGACTCAGATGCGTTTTCACCATCATGGTGGCGTAATCCGCGAACTTGGGGTCCGCCTCCAGTTGCTTGGACTTGGCTTCCGCCTCGGGAGTCCACGACACACCATCCGCGCCGTAAACTTCTTTGGCGATCAGTTCCACGCGGTCTCGGAACTTCATTTCGAAGGGGTACAGGTATTTGAAGTGGACCTCTTCCTTGCAGGCGTCGAGCACCGCATCCGCCAACTCCAGCGCGCCTTCTCCGCCCTTGGCCCAGTGTTGGGAAGATGCGCAGCGAGCCCCCGCAGCTTCCACCGCCCGCTGCACCAGCGCAATTTCATCTTTCGTGTCGGTGTGGAATTCGTTGATGCAAACCACCGGATTGATCCCCGAGCGGCGGATGATGCCGAGGTGGTGCAGCAGGTTGGGCAGACCTTGCTCGAGCAGCTTCAGGTTCTCCTTAGTGTACTCCTCGGCAAGGGGTATACCGGGAGCGACGCGCGGGCCGCCGCCATGCATCTTGAGGGCGCGAATGGTGGTGGTGAGCACGGAGACGTTGGGCTTCAGGCCACTGCAACGGCACTTCACGTTCCAGAATTTCTCGAAACCGATGTCAGCCGCGAAGCCGCTCTCGGTGACATGGTAATCGAACATCTTCAGACCCAGCCGGTCACCGATGATGGAGGACTGCCCGACGGCGATGTTGGCGAAGGGGCCGGCATGCACCATGCAGGGCTGATATTCCGCCGTGCTGCACAACGTGGGGTTGACGGTGTTGCGCATCCAGGCGGCCATGGCCCCGGCAACTTCCAAGTCGCTGGTGGTGACGGGCTTGCCCTGCTTGTCGTAGGCGACGGTAATCTCACCGAGACGTTTGCGCAGGTCGGCCAGGTCCGTGACGATGGCCAGAATCGCCATCAGTTCGGAGCTGACGGTGATGCCGAACTTCGATTGCATCAGGTAACCATCTTGTTTGCCGCCGATGCCGATCAGGATGTTGCGCATCGCCTGGGCGCAAAAATCCAGCGCCCAGCCCATTTCCACACGCGTGGGGTCAACGTCCAAGCGCCGCATTTTGCTGAGCTTCGCCAGTTGCTCATCGCCATAATTCCGTTCATGCTGCATGCGGGCAGTGAGCGCCACCATGGCGAGGTTGTGAGCATTGGCGATATCGTTGATGTCACCGGTGAGTCCGAGCGAAAACTCCGTCATGGGGATCAGCAGGGCGTTGCCGCCGCCCGCCGCTGTCCCCTTTACATTCATGGTGGGTCCGCCGGATGGCTGACGCAGGCAGCCGCCCACATTCTTGCCTCGCTTGCCCAAACCCTCCATTAACCCCAGAGAGGTTGTGCTTTTTCCCTCACCTAAGGGGGTGGGGGTGATGGCGGTCACTTCAATGTACTTTCCGTCCGGGCGGCTCTTCAGGCGTTCAATGATCTTGAGGAAGTCCAGCTTGGCCAGCCTGCCCATAGGGATAACTTCATCTTGTTGCAGCCCTAATCGTTCCTGCCAATCGCGAGGGCTCGGCATATTCTGTTCAGCCGCCTCGGAAATCTGCCAATCCTGCATTTGGGTTGCGTCGTACGCCATCCGTCGGTTCCCCCCATTCCTTGGTACAGTCAAGGTATCAAAGCACTTACGGTGCCAATCTCGGGAATATGTGCAAAAAGTCCCTTTTCTGCCCAGATTTGAAGAATCGCTGCACTCGTCCAATTTCGAAGGGTGGTCAAGCGTGGCTTTCCGCCCGGCACTGCGGTTCCTTCATTAAAAAGCCGTACTGGAAAGCAAAGGCGAAATATGCAAGAGTCAAAGGGGAAAATTGGGGGACTCATATGGGGAATTCTCGCCGCGGTTTTGGTCGCCTGCGGTGGCATGCCCTGTCGGGAGCAACCGTGGTTAGCCGCAGCTTCTGACCTGCGGAAAGCTGTACGCCC
The DNA here is from genome assembly GCA_003165615.1 of Acidobacteriota bacterium. The sequence continues at coordinate 18,269 of PLWR01000091.1, forward strand.
ACCCTCCCCCAATTCAGGGAAGAACTCCGCCGACCCTTTCCGTGGCACCGCCAAAGCATGAAGTGGGTCGGCAAGACTTTCGGCAACATAATTGCAAAACGATTCGTGAGCTGGAACAAAATGACTCAGTTGCCCCAAAGCGATTTCTTGAGCTTTTCTGCGTCCTTCAGGCCAAACGCGTATCTCAGGCGTTGGCTGGAAGTGCCGCGGGGCATATCTCGCGCACCTTCCCCCAAAAAAACATGCCGCTCGAGGAAAAGTTCGCTTTCTTCTTGCGCAGGGTTTACGCTTCCTGTAAAAAAGCGGGGCTGGCGACCGTAAGTGCCTTCTGCACTTATGGAACTGCCGGTGATACCTTAAGAGAAGGAATGAATCACTATGAGCCTCAGTCAACTTGCCAGATCCATCAATGAGTCGCCCACACTGAAGCTGAACGAAACCGCCGCTTTGCTCCGGGAAAAGGGTGAACCCGTAATCCACCTGGGCGGTGGAGAGCCAAAGAGCAAGGCTCCGATCGACGCCATCATTAATTGCACCTCGCTGCTGAACACCGGCGAAGTGCGCTACACGGCTCCCGACGGAATTCCCGCGTTGAAGAAGGCGGTGATTCGTTACACGGAAGAGCACTATCACAAGCCGGTCTCGGCGGACAACGTCCTGGTTTCCGGCGGAGCCAAGCAAGCCCTGATGGTTTTGCTGCACGCGATTCTGGACCCCAAGGAAGAAGTGATATTTCCCGCACCCTATTGGGTGAGCTACCCGGAGATGGTGAAGCTTGCCGGTGGCGTGCCCGTGGCGGTGACGGCTGAGGACGGCACGTTCCATCCCACGGTCAAGGAAATCGCCGATGCGGTGGGTTCCTACACCAAGGCGATCATTCTGAACAGCCCCAACAATCCCTCCGGCGCCATGTACTCGCGCGAATTCGTGGCGGAGATCGTGGAGCTCTGCGAGAAGAAGAGCCTCTACCTGATCATGGACGACATCTACAACCGCCTGGTGTTTGAATGGCAAGAGCGCGCCGATCTGCTACGACTTCGCCAAGGCGGAGCTGGAGCAATCCAAGCTGGTGGTCATCAACGGCGTGTCCAAGACTTACGCCATGACCGGATTCCGCATCGGCTGGGCGGTTGCCAATCGCGAATTGACGCAAGCGATGGGGAACATCCAATCGCAGCAAACCTCAGGCCCCGCAGCGCCTTCGCAATGGGCCGCCGTGGGCGCGCTGAACGGCGTGCAATCGTCGGTGGAAGCCTTGCGCCTGACGCTGGAGAACAATCGCAACGTCATGCTCGACCATCTGAATGCCATCCCCGGCGTCAAGGTGACGAAACCCGAAGGCACGTTCTACTGCTTCCCGGATTTCAGCGCCTACATGAAGGACTCGCAGAAGCTGGCGAATTTCCTGCTCCAGAAAGTGCGCGTGGTGGCGGTGCCGGGCAAGGAATTCGGCTTCGAGGGCCACTTGCGCCTGAGCTACTGCGGCACCATGAAAGACATTACCGAAGGACGTTGAGCGCATGCAGTGGGCGATTGATCCCAACTCGGCCAACGAGCTTTACCTCGGCGACCGCAAGCTGGTGAGGGACTGGATGTAAAGAACAGGTGTCAGGTGCCAGGTGTCAGACGTAGCCCACAAGACAGGGATGCATTTATGGTGAAAAGCTATAGAGACCTTAAGGTTTGGGAAAAGGCGATGGATTTGGTCGTTGAATCCTAGCGCGTCTCCAGGCTTCTGCCCAAGGCTGAGATGTTTGGACTCATCTCTCAAATTCAGCGAGCGGCCGTCTCGGTTCCTGCCAATATCGCGGAAGGACACGGAAGGGAGCATCTCGGCGATTATCTTCGTCACTTATCTATCGCCAGCGGTTCGCTGATGGAGCTCGAAACCCACATGCTTATTGTTACGCGTTTGTACATTCCCATGGAGGAAGTAAAGTGCGCACTTGATATGGTGCGGGAACTGGATCGGATGCTATCCGGGCTTGCCAATAGGTTGAAGGAACTTCCCGTGGTGGCCTGACACCTGACACCTGGCACCTGACACCTCGCCCGCAATTAAGGAACAATCATGAATATATACCTCGACATCGTTTCACCGGCTTCCAAGGAAGCTGGAATTTTAGCCAGTGAGTACGGGTTGCAGAACCACGGCCTGGTGAATCTGCGGCGGGTGTACTGGAACCTGAGCACGGCCGCGCTCTATGAAGAGATCGTGTTTCGCTCCGAGGGCAGTCTGACCCACATGGGGCCCGTGCTGGTGAACACGGGCAAGCACACGGCGCGCGCGGCGGCTGACAAGTTTGTGGTGCGCGAACAATCCACCGAGGAGCGCGTCTGGTGGGGCGCCTACAATCGTCCTTTTACGGGCGAAAACTTCAGCTCGCTGCTCACGCGACTGCAAGGTTACTTGCAGGGCCGCGACGTCTTTGTGCAGGATTGCTATGCGGGCGCTGATCCCGAGTACTCCATGCCCATCCGCATCATCACGCAGAAAGCGTGGCACAGCCTGTTTGCGCGCACCA
>PLWR01000091.1:20830-21022 GCA_003165615.1 Acidobacteriota bacterium
TTATTGGCGGCTCGAATTACGCCGGTGAAATCAAGAAGACCATCTTCACCGTGCTGAATTTCCTGCTGCCGCTGGAGGGCGTGCTGTCCATGCACTGCTCGGCCAATGTGGGCAATAACGGCGATGTGGCCATCTTCTTTGGACTCTCCGGCACCGGCAAGACCACGCTTTCCGCCGACCCCAACCGCCACC
>PLWR01000408.1 GCA_003165615.1 Acidobacteriota bacterium
AGGCGTCGTTCACCGGTTCGCACGTTTCTGGCACGAGTTCGATAACCACGCTCAAGTGCCGCCCCTGGGAGTTTTCGGCCCTGAGGGTCGCCGAGGATCGATTCACATCTATACCCAGAATGAAATCGGCAGCTTGTTAGAAGCAGCCTCGGCGTTAACTCCAAACGGGAGTTTGCGCCCGGCTACGTTCTACACGCTCTTCGGTTTACTCGCTTGCACCGGACTGCGCATTTCGGAGGCCTTGCNNTATTTTGCCTCCCTTCGGGAACACTCCGGCGAAGCGTTGATGAAAACGCTGGCTCGCTGCCTCACGCAGTTCAGGTGTTAAGTGCAAATAGTAATGGGTGGAAACCGGGCTGACATGGCCCAGATAGGCCGCCAGAAACGGGAGCTTGGCTTGGGNNTCCGAGCACCGGATTATTCCGAGTGGTGCTTAGGAACATCGCAAAACACCAAGCCTTTTCGAGTTTTTGAGCCTTCGGGCTCGGAATAATTAGAGACCTTGGAGAAACGCTAAAAGTTGGTCATTCGGACGATAACGAGCCGGTCGCCCTTTGAACGGCTCTGTTTTCGCTAATGCTTGTTCTTTGAGTTCGAGATTCGCGTGAAGATACACTTGGGTGGTTTCCATAGATTCGTGGCCCAACCACAGAGCAATGACTGATCGGTCCACACCGTGCTGGTNNCCTCAGTACATGGGGAGTGACCCGTTTCTTCACAAGGGAAGCGCACTGGCTCCGTGCAATGGCGACGTGTTTGGATAGGAGATAATCGAGCCCATCATGGCTGAGCGGCAGACCGCGCGCATTGGGAAAGAGCACCTCGGCGGGCTGGCCATTGCGTTCGCGCATCCAAGCACGCAGAGCGGCGACCGCCTCTTTACGCAGAGGAGTACAACGCGCCCTGCGTCCTTTGCCGACACAACGAACGTGGGCACCATTGCCTAAGCTGACGTCCTGACAACGAAGTCCGATCAACTCAGAAGCTCGCAGCCCAGTCTGCGTTGCCACCAACAACAGGGTTCGGTCACGACGCCCCAGATAAGTCCCTTGGTCGGGAGCCGCCAAGAGGGCGTCGATCTCGGGGCGAGTCAAGAAATCGATCGGTCTGGTCTTGTGGCGCTTGCAGGGAATCGCCAACACCCGCTGAGCCAAGGCGCTGAGACTCGGCTCTTCGAGAGCGACGTATTTAAAAAAGGAGTGAATGGCCGCCAGGCGGATGTTGCGGCTCCTGGGGGTATTGCCGCGATCCTTTTCCAGGTGGTTGAGAAAACGGCCGATGAAGGGAGCATCCAAATTCTCAATCGCCAGGGTGGAGGGTGACTGGCGCAGATGGTGCTGGGCAAATTCCAGGAGTAGCCGAAAAGTGTCTCGGTAGCTGGCGATCGTGTGCGAGCTGGCGTTGCGTTGGCCCAGGAGACGGTCCGTAAAGAAGGGTTGCAGCAACGCGGAGAAGTTCGGTTGGACCTTCATGCGGACACTCCTCCTCTCGGACGTTCCAGTCGCTGGGTGGCCAATTTCAAAAGCTCCGGGCTGGAGGAGATGTACCAATAGGTGTCGGCCACGTGCCCGTGGCCCATAAAGGTGGTCAACTCGGGAAGATGCGCTTCGACGTCCATTCCGCGCCGATACCAGTTCAAGATTGTTTTATAGGCAAAGCGGTGGCGTACATCATGAATGCGGGGGCCACGGCGGTCAGTGGGACCACGCAGGCCGATCTGATGTGAAGCGATGACGAACCAGCGCCGAACGGTGCAATCAGTCAATCGAGTGCCCCGCTCGGAGAGAAAAAAACTCGGGCTGTTGGGGTGAGGGTGGTGCCGGTCTCGCACCNNTGCTGAGTTGTGAAATGAATCGGGACCAATCGTGATTTGTTGAATTTGGCCTGACGCACCGTGAGGAGCCCTTGGATCAGGTCAACGTCCTTGCGATCCAAACCGATGGCCTCACCTACCCGCATTCCGGTCACGGCCAACAAGCCGAGCAATGTCGCGTTGCTAACGGCACGCAGATCATTGGGAGCAGGCAGTTGCCCGGCGGCTTGGATTAGCCTGCAAATCTCCTTATCGCTGTAAAGGTAAGGAGGTTTCCGATGATAACGATGCGGCAATAGTTCCTGGGGCNNCGGTGCGTGGATCAGATCCGCTGACGTACTGGGCAAAGCGGCGCAGTATCCCCAACCGGTTGGCCCATTGCGCGGGTTGGCAATGGGCGGGCTGGGTGGCCCATTCCAGCGCCAGCTTTGTTGTAATAACTGAAGCCCTTTTCTTGCGGGCGAAGATCGCGAATCGGCGCAGTAATCCTCCAGCGAGACGGAGTTTGAACCCCAGCTTATGCCGCAGTTCCAAATAGCCATCCAGATGAGAACCTAACGATTTCATCGCGCACCTCCTGGCCAGGGCTGAGCCAGAGCCCGCAACGCCACGAGGTCCACCTTGGCGTAAATTTCGGTGGTCTGGGCCAGTTGATGTCTCAAGACTTCACCGATTTGAGCCAAGGATGCTCCTCGGCGGAGCATCTTGGTCGCCAAAGAACGCCGCAACAAGTGGGCTCCCTTCTGTTGCGGATGGAGATGCGCGCGAGTCAAAGCGCGCCGAAGAATATCGCAAACGGCGACGGAGCTGGAAAACCCTTGGCGAGGCGCCTTCATCCGAATGAAAACGCGC
>PLWR01000549.1 GCA_003165615.1 Acidobacteriota bacterium
TTAATTCTCGGACACTACACTAGCCGTTCGTCCTGATCACCATATCCGAGCAGAAGACAATCAATTGCCCGAATGGCCCATCTCCCGCCGTGGCCATCGCAGAAGCGATATCCATCGGGCAAGCAGCAGAGCGACCCAGGATGGTAGTTCACGCTGACTGACTTGCCGGCAAATTCCTCGGCCACATCCGGAGGAACATCGTTCTCCAGCAGCAGATCATAGCCCGGAAGCCGAATCCGCCGTCTGCGCCAGTCGTGCGGGATCCGCCACGCCCTTCCGGATGAGTCTCGCCACAGAACCCTCACTTGCTGGTTGGGCGCAGCGTGGACCTCAATCGTGGTCGGCTTCCCCGTTGCCCTGAAAGCTGCTCCCATCTCAATATTGATGTCATTCAGATCCCACATCGTGGGTAGATGGAGTGTTTCCGCCCAAACAAGATCTTGGGTGACCTGATAAGGAACCTCTTCCTTGAGTGTGGCGCCCCCAGTCGTGAGCCAATGCCGGGGCAGATGCCACTTGCGTCCCTCCGGGTCCGTGAAACGAATCCTTGCCGGCCAGTAGTCGTTCCACCATTTCCCATCTGGATCGATCCAAAACGACCCTTCGGCCGGGCGTTCGTTCGCTTCATACTGCCTGGTCATGGGCATTATTTCAGGAACGACTTCGACCGGAACCGTCTTCCCGGCGAGACTCTCTACCAACTGCCCAGAGAGGTTTATCTCTTCAAGCCGATATTTCTCTGAAGGAAGTGCAATGGATTGAATTGGCGCCATGCTTCCAACCTCATCGTGAATCATCCTCTCCCTCGCCGAGCCCGCCCTCCTGAACAAGTCGCAGAACGGGAACCAGTACATCCAGCTTTGTAATCCATAGGTGGGGAATCTCCCTCAAGCCTTTCCATGCACCCCAGAACTGGCTGGCGATTGATGCCGTGCTGTCGCTACGAGGGGTCCGCTTGCCAAGAGGATACACCCAAGGTGTGTCATGGAAGGTCACAGCGTTCGAAGGGACAAAATGCTCGTTCGCATGATGGGTGTGTGAGCCGTCTTGGGGTGGACCGTGGCGAAGCTGACGGCCTCATGTAGTGACCTACCCTGTCATACCGGGCTGGTATTGTTGACCCTTGAGAATCGGACGCGTGACTTTGGAGGTGATTCGTGGAACTGATGGGGCCTATCCCCAGTGGAGCCGATAGGGTCAACATGGCAATGATCAAGCCAGGGCAGTTTCCCAGCGAGCAGCCCAGCGCGATGAAGGATAACGCAGAGGAGTTCTACTCCGCGTGGGAGGAAGCACGTCTGGCACACTATGGAGATGAGCCGAGGCGGGCATACTACTATTACGATCAAGCGCTGAAAACTGCACCCGAGGATGTTGGACCGGAAACTTTGGCCGACATCATCCAGGGACTGAAGGAGGTAAAGCAGTCGTTGGCCTGCGACGAGGCGACGCTCCCTCGTCTGCGCGCTGCGGTTGAAGAGGATCCTGTCAATTCTGAGAGGCGATGCCGATATGCCAGCTTGCTGTGGCGGATCGGTTGTGAAGATGAAGCCGCCCAGCAACTCGAAGCGGCTCTGGAACATCCTGAGACCCTTTGCCAGGATTGTTTGCGCGACTGCTGGAACAACCTCGGCTGGTATCTCTATCGGAAAGGGGAGTATGCCAAGGCCCTCCCCTGGTTGGAGCGGGCGGCAAAAGTCAAAAGGATCGATTCAGTGGGGAACATCCTGGAATCACCCCATCCCATAGAGAACATCATTCTGGTTTACGTAGCCCTCAACATGGCGAAGGAAGCAGAAAAGGCCGCTGTCCATTACATAGCCAATTTCGGCCGACTTCCATGGCCGGAGCGCCGCGCACTGCGGAAGCTGAACATCGACGCCGATGCGCTTTATATTAAGCATTGCGGCCACACAGTTTAATGCGCGCCTTGCTTTTGCGCGCGGGATGATGCGGGTGGTAAAATGCGCCCCTTGGTCCCTCAGCACCAAGCGGTTCAGTGGGAGATACGACCATGCCACGAGGAGATCAACTCACTCGCCAATGGAAGCTCGTCCACCTTTTGGCCGGCCACTTGGGGCGGACGCTCGCCCAACTCACCAGTGAACTTGGCGTTGCAAAACGCACCGTCCAACGCGATATCGAAGTTCTCAGCGTGGCAGGGTTCCCCATCACTTCGGAGACACGCAACAGTACGGTCTTCTGGCATTTCATGGAAGGCTTCCACGCCAGCGACCCCATTGCCCTGACCCTGAACGAACAGATGGCGCTCTATTTCAGCAAAGGGCTCTTCAAACCGCTCCAGGGAACCCCCATTTACGAGTCGCTGGAAACCGCCATCCAGAAGATCGGTTCGCAGCTTCCGGCACAAAGCTTCAGGTTCCTGCGCGGCCTCGACCAGGGGATTTCGGTTTCGAGCTTCGGGTGGAAAGATTACAGCCACTCCAAAGAAGTGATTGACGCCCTAACTCGCGCCGTGTTTCACAAATTCACGGTGCGGATTCTCCATCGTTCGCCACAGCGCGTAAGGCCGATTGAGCGCGACGTTGACCCATACAAGCTCTGGTATGTCAACAACGGTCTTTACATGGTGGGGCACGACCACCGGGAAAACGAATTGCGCACATTCGCCGTGGAGCGAATCCAGTCCGCCCTAGTGGGCAACCGGAGATTTGAGATTCCGCCTGATTTCAATTTCGAAGAGTTCCGGAAGACTGCGTTCAACGTGATTTGGGGAGAGCCACAGGAAGTTATGATCCGTTTCTCGCCAGCGCAGGCGCCGTACATCAAGGAACGGACCTGGCACCCCAGCCAGCACATCGAAACCGAGGACGATGGCAGCATTGTGCTGACGATGCACGTCGCCGACCTGGACGAGGTCAAACGGTGGCTCATTGGTTTTGGGGCGGAGGCGGAAGTGATAGAACCTGACGAGTTGGCGAACGAAATAGTCCACGAGTGCGAGGAGGTTCGCCTAAGGAAGGGTCAGCGCACCTTGGCGCAAGAGGGCGAGAATGAGTGACCTCGATAAAGCCCGACAGCTCTTCCAGTCATCCGGGTTGCCCTTCCCAGAGATTCCCAAGGAGCTGGCGGTGAGATTGAAAGAGCGCGGCAACTGGCTCTTTTCCACCCGGGAGATTGAGATTTCGCCTTACGACTTGCACCATTACGTCGAGGAGTGCTGGGCCGACTCCGTGGAGGATTACGCAATCCTCTGCCATTCCGGACACGGCGTGAATTCGTATGCGATTCAGTATTATCTGGTCCACGGCGACTTGCGGATGTTCCTGCATCTCGGCTGGGGCGGGGTGTATATGGATGCCCAGAAGACTGCGGCCGATATTGGCTGGTGTTTTGGGCTGGCTGACGAGATCGACTGGGCAATGAACGCGGTCCAACGACCCAAGCTGAGTCGCCCGTTGATGATTGTGGGCTCGGATTTTTACCTATGCTATTGCTCGGCTCCAGGCAAAGCCATCGAGGATGCAGGTTCTCCCGGACAGGTGCTCGCGGAAGCGCTTCAATGGCTGAAGGAATAGACTCCGGTTCATGGTCGCCCTCCAAAGCGCTTCGCGCATTTTGGCCAGTCGAGCGCAGGACGTAATCTCCGCTCGGAATGAGAGGCATATTATGACGAGACTGCTGATTGTCGATGACGAAGAATCACTTTGCCGGCTTTTGGCGGTTGCCTTCGGCAAGAGCGGCCACATGGTGGACACGGCCACGACCGGGCAAGCTGCCAAAGAAAAGGTAGATTCACAGCCCTACGACCTTATCGTCGCGGATATTCGTATGCCGGAAGTGACAGGACTCGAATTGCTGGAGCACGCACGCGCCGCAAAGATCCGGACGCCGTTCATCCTGATGACGGCCGTACCCACCATGTCTACGGCGATCCAAGCCGTGAATCTGGGAGCTTATCGTTATGTGATCAAGACGGATTCTTTGGTGGAAGATCTTTGCTCGATGGTCGAAGGCACGCTGAAAGAGCTTGCGCTACGCCAGTAAAAACTGATTCTGGCGTCCATTCTGGTGGAATGACTAACTGAGGAGGAATGTCATGTTCGACAGGGGAATTGGCGACGGATTTGTGGAGGCGTTGAAGAGATGGGACCATTGGGGGGAGATTACCAGCGACAGAGATTTATTCGTCGGAATAAGAAAGGATTCCATCAATATATATTATCTAGGGTGCAGCCTATTCAAGATAACGCACAAAAAAGAGCTCACATTCGAAACTCACTATAAATATCTTATTCGGCCAACTGTAAACAATACTTATGTTTTATGGCAGGGGGATCGCCCTGACGTGCAATATCCGTGGAATGACATCCTAATCGATAAATTCGACCTCGATTCATTAAAGAAATCGTCACGCTGGTATGCGGAACTCGAGAAAGCGGGCCTGCAGCGCATTTTGAAAAGCAACAAAAACGTCGTTGACGTCGAAATCGCTCTATCACCCAATTCCGGGGCCGAGCCAGATGGTGAGGATCAGCCCTCCGAGGGGAGGCGGGTTGCCGACCGCATCGATTTTGCGGCAATTCAGAGGAGAAAGGACGGTCCGCCCTGCATTGTCTTCTTTGAAGCAAAGCGGTTCGAAAACGGCGAATTGAAAGCGCGCAAGGGGGAACCACGGGTATTTGGGCAAATTAGGAAATACGAAAAGTTCATAGGGGACAACGGGGCAGCCCTAAAGACCTCCTATGGCAAAGTGTGTAAGGATTTGGTCAAACTAATCCCGCCAGACCGCTATGACCCCGTAGTGAAAGAGATAGCGGACAACCCTGAGCAGTTGACAGTTGACCCCTACGTCAGGCTCGTGGTTTTTGATTTCGACGAGGATCAGCGTGTTGGCAAGATATGGGGAAAGCACAGGAAAAAGCTCAGTGATCACTTAGGGAATCGATTGTTGTTGAAGGGAAGTCCGAGCGAATTCAAATCTGGAATTAGCAAATAGAGTTGGGACGTTCCGCCTTGACCCTAACCCTCACCGTCCATCGCGGCACGCAGCAGATCGGCGGGACCTGCATCGAAATCGTGCACCCGGATGGCGACCGTCTTGTCCTTGATGCCGGGCGCCCGCTGGACGCCCCGGAAGGCGCCACTGGACTGCTGCCGGCGTCGCTTGATCGGAACCGCCCAGCGACAGTGCTGATCAGTCATCCCCATCAGGACCATTGGGGCCTGGTGGAGGAACTGCCCCCAAATTGGCCGATCTGGACGGGATCGAGTTCGGCCATGCTGATTGCGATTACCAGCGACATCACGCGTC
>PLWR01000159.1 GCA_003165615.1 Acidobacteriota bacterium
TACCTGGCCCGCAAGCGCGGCCAAATCACCACCTTGGGAATCTTGCTCGACCCCATTGCCGACAAACTTCTCACCTCGGCCGCCTTTATCTCTTTAACGGAACTCCACTGGACCTCCGACCATCTGGTGCCCGCGTGGATGGTGGTCATCATCGTAGGAAGGGAATTCGCCGTTTCCGGTTTGCGTTCCATTGCTTCCGCAGAAGGGTATGTGCTGGAAGCTTCCGAGTTGGGCAAAACCAAAATGGTGCTCCAGGTGGTGGCCATCACGGTCATCATTCTGGAGAGCCGACGCTTTCCGATTTTGCGCCCTCTCGGAAAGGTATTGTTGTGGACGGTGGTTGTGTTTGCAGTTGCTTCCGCCGCTCAATATTTCTGGAATTTCTGGACGCGCCTGGATGAACGAGTAAAGCATCGCGCCGCCCGCCGTGCGATGGTTATGGAAACCGGCGAGCAAGAACCGGAAGAAAAGGATGTTGCCGCTCACTGAAACCGATCAGCAGACGCTGCTGCGCATGGCGAGGGAAGCCCTGGTGGGGTATCTGAATTTTGCTGAGATTCCCAAAGTCCCGGAACCTGCAGAAGAGTTGCGCCAGAATTGCGGCGCCTTTGTTTCATTGCACAAAGGAAAAAATCTGCGGGGATGCGTGGGGGTCATTGCAGCGAACAAGCCGCTTTATATCACGGTCCGCGAATGCGCGGTGTGGGCGGCCCTGCAAGACCCTCGCTTTCCTCCGGTTACGAAAAGGGAAGTGAGCGGACTGAATCTGGAAATCTCCGTCCTCTCCCCCCTTTCGGACATTGCTCCAGAGAACATCGAGGTTGGGAAGCACGGGCTCTTGATTTCGCATGAAGGCCTGCGTGGTCTCTTGTTGCCGCAAGTGGCAGTGCAATGGAAGTGGAATCGCGAACAATTCCTGGAGGAAACGTGCCATAAGGCAGGGCTACCACCTGACGCGTGGCGGCAAGGGGCCAGAATCCAGGCTTTCACCGCGCAAGTTTTCGAAGAACTTCACCCCAGTCGTTCTTCTCACCCTGCGACGTAAGCAAGATTCCTAACTTACTCTCACCTGATTTTTGAGCAAGGCAGTGGTAGCGCCGTGTTTCCCGATTCATGAGATCAGGAGGGCGCGGCGCTACCGACCCTTCACAAACATTAGAATGTCCGAACCTTTACGAGCCACGGCTTGGGGGGGCGTACGCCCTATTTTCTTGAGGACTATTCCGCTTCGGCGTAGTCACCCGTCATAATCTCGCGATAACTTGAAACAATCATCGCCACACTCGATCTTGACTGCACGGTAAGCACAACGGCCTCACCGACAATCTCCGGCGGCGTCGCTTGGGACGTCAGAAACCCCGTCGAGTGCCGCGCAAGAACCTTGTAAATGCGATACCGCTGACCAGGCCTGGCTCCATCTTTATCGCCGATGTTCAAATAGACAACATTCTCCTGGCCGAGAAAGCCAAAATTGTTGTGGCTTGCGATTATCCGTCCCTCTTTTTTGTTCTTATCCAGAGGCACGAAGTGGTCAAGCGGACTAGAGACCGTATACTCCGGAATGGCACGAGGTTGAAAGGGCACCAAGGTGTCGCCAGGAACAATGGATTGACAGGAAAAGAGGATTTTTGCCACCGCCCCCTGCGGATTCACGTGGGTTACCTTGACCTTCGCAATATCCTCATAAGGTTTTCCCACCCTCCGGATATCCCCTCCCTGACCCGAGTAATGCAGGGTTTGGAAAAGTTCTTTGGCGGGACGGACGACGCTGTACTCAGCGCCGACGTCAATATCTCCACCTTTACGCGGGGAGATGAAAACCGATTCGCCCTCCACAAACTGACGGACCACAGAGTGAAAGTCGTCATCCGCTCCTCCGACGACAAACAAATCACGGGGCACGGAAGGTTCGGCAATAAAGCCTGTGCAATCCGCTTGCGTGCGGGTTGCAACAGGAATAGACACCGGCGATACGGATTGAGTTTCTTGGGATTGGGCGGTTACCGCCGGCAGGGCGAGAAACACCACGGCTAAAGTGAAAGCTATTCTACGCACAGGTTTCCTCCTTTTACAGCAACGACTGGCGCAGGCGGATCACCCCCCAGTGACGCCGCCAACCACGAGCTAACCCCTACAGGTTCGTAAGTGTAAGGAAAAAAGGTGTCTCTTGTCAAGCGAGGCTAGAATAATGCGGACCCCCCCGGCTATGAAGGTTCCCAGGCCGGCCCTGCGAGCAGACCACCTTTGAGTGAGATTATTTCCGGAAGAAACTAAAGCCTGGCACGCGGTGTTTGCCCTCCACGCCGGGCATCCGCAGGTCGGACGCGACCTCGGCAAATGGCCCTTCTGCGACCACCAGCCGGATTGCTTCTTTGGCGCCGCCCCTTGTCGTCACGTCAAATTGGCGCCGCAACTGGCGTTGCAGGGCGTCAAGCACTTCAACGTTCTCATCCACCCGCAACATCCGAGGTGGAAGGGCTTCTGACACATTATGCCTCCGCCAGAAGGGGCCGCGCCTCTGCTGCCATGGCACGCCAATGGGGTATGTCCTTTCGCACTCCCAAGGAAGTCAGATACTCCTGGTTGCATTGTGCGCCGTCCTCCCAAGGTGACGGGGACGAGGAATTCAGCTCTTGGGCAAGAAGATTGGCGATGTAGACCGCCGATGCCGCGTCAAAGTTCTGGTGTGGCACGCGATCAGGGGCATGGTGGAGGGCAACAGCTTCGACGACGGCGTACGGCAATCCCCAAAGTCCCAGGAGATAGGCCCCAATCTCGGCGTGGCTGAACCCGTATTCTCTCTCTTCCACTTTGTAAAGGGGGCATTGCTCCTGCTCCGCTTCCGCCATGAGCTTCTTAAACCGGCCGGTAAGCTTCCAGGCCATGATGAGCTTTCCCACGTCGTGGAGAATTCCGGCAACCATGGTGATATCGACAAGGTGACTCGGCACAGGAAGGCGGGCAGCGAGGTAGGAGGTGAGGCGGGCATGACGCTGGAGATCCTCCAAGGAGAATCCCTGGATGGGCCCCTTGGGAGCAAAAACGCGGAACACTTCCACAGAAAGAACCAGGCTCCTTAGCGTGCTGACGCCGAGGTAACCCACGGCGCCCTGAATATTGGTTATGGAGCGGGCAATGCCAAAGAAGGCGGAATTCACCAACTGGAGAATCTTGGCGGCGATCCCCACATCGAATTCGACAATGGCGGCCACTTTCTGAATGGACGTGTTAGGGTCCGCCAGTGCCAGCGTCAAGGCATGATAGGTGCGTGGAAGGGAGGGAAGCTCGCCCAGCCCCCCCACCATGCTGCGGATCGAGTCATCGTGAAGCAGGGCTTTCAGGTGGCAAGCGCGCTCGATGGCGACGCGCAGCATTTGCGCATCGCAGGGCTTGGAAAGAAATTGGTGCGCGACGGGTACTACGCGCAAGGCTGTGGAAAGCTCGGCCTGGCTCGAAAGAATGATGCGAACGACCTGCGGATATTTTTCGCGAACAAGGGATAGCAGGGCGGCGCCGTCCATTCCCGGCATGCGCATGTCAGACACAATCACATCGAAGGGAGATGCTTCCATCAGTGCCAGCGCGGATTCTCCGCTGGGCGCGCAGGCTATTTCCCACTGATCTCTTTGAGTGCGCAGCAATCGCCGCAACCCCTCCAAAAACCGCGGCTCGTCGTCAACAAAAAGAACTCGTCTCATGGCGCCCTCATCTCCTGGGGACATTCCCCCGGGTCAACGCGTAACGCAAGCGCCGGCTTGCAATGTTTTCAGAATGGTCATCCGCCCATTCAGCAATTAGCTTCCACTTAACAGCAGGAACAGCGCACGTCTGCCCCAGCAAATATTTTTCTTGCCCGGCGGCACTTTGCGCTTATGCCTCCAAGTTCTTTGTATCGGCAAAACCTGCGGACTTCTTGAGCTGGACAAAGGCTTAACGTCTATGAATAGCCATGGGTGCTTACAAACCATGCGATTGCAGCGTGACGTAAACCCTTTCGGCATATGAAGAGGTTTGCGACCTCAGGGGCGCGGATCGAGGCACAAAGTGTCCAAAGGCGGTAAAGGCAGCGCATTCCCGCGCATCGGCGCAAGTGAAAATGGGTAAAAATGTCGGTGTGCCGAAAAGGCCTTACGCCCGGGCATAGATTGTGCTATCCCTTTTCATGTTGTGAAAATTGTTTAAGGGGGGCCTCGCATGGAAACTCGCAAGCGGCATCGTCAGAAGGAAGACTACAAGCTCCGCACGCACATGATTCACGGTAATTTTGACAGCAAAAACTGGGATTACGACCATCACGTAGTGCCGCCGGTTTCGCACACCACGGCGTATCGGCTGAGTTCGCTCGATCGTGGCGCCCGCGGTTTTGTGAATTTCGCCTCAGCGGACGAGCACATGAGCGGGCACATCCCGATTTACATTTACGACCGTTTGGACGAGCCCACGCGTTCGATGCTGGAAGAAAACCTGGCCTACGCCCATGGCGGAGACATTTGCGTAACCTTCGCCACCGGGATGGCGGCCATCAGCGCGGCTCTGGGAGCGGCGTTGCGCCAGGGGCAGGAAGTGGTGTCGCACGAAATTGTCTACGGATGCACGTACAGTCTGATGACCAACTGGCTGCCGCGCTACGGCATGAACGTGCGTTTTGCGAATTTTCTGAAGCCGGAATCACTGGCGGCCGCGATCACCCCGGCGACGCGGGTCCTTTATTTTGAGACGCCCATCAACCCCACGCTCGAGTTGATTGACATCGCCGCCATCCGCCGGATCGCCGACAAGGCCAATGCCGGCCGCGACGAGAAGGACCGAGTGCTGGTGATTGTAGACAACACGTTTGCCACGCCCTTCTGCCAGAAGCCCTTGCGCCTGGGAGCGGACCTGGTGGTGGAAAGTCTCACCAAGGGTCTGGGCGGATTCGGCACCGACATGGGCGGAGCGGTGATCGCGCCCAGGGAGTGGTACAACTCGGTGATGCTGTATCGCAAGGATTTTGGTGGAGTGCTTTCGCCGCAAAGCGCCTGGGGAGTGCTGGTGTACGGCCTGCCCTCCCTCGCGACGCGCATGATCAACATGCAGAAGACCGCGCAGCGTGTGGCGGAATTTCTGGCAAACCATCCCAAAGTGGAGAGCGTCAGTTACCCGGGCCTCAAAGGTTTTGCCCAAAAGGCGCTGGCGAAGCGGCAGATGTTCACTTCGGAAGGCACCTTCGCCCCCGGCAGCATGATGTACTTTGTGCTGAAGGGAGCCAAATCCCGGCACGCGCGCGCGGAAAAGATGGTGGATTACCTCGCCAAGCAGGCCTATTGCGTCACTCTGGCGGTAAGCCTGGGGCAAATCAAGACGCTCATCGAGCACCCGTTCTCCATGACCCACTCTGCCCTGCCCGCCGAGCAGAAGCGCGCCTTCGGAATGGACCCGGAAGGCATCCGCCTGTCCATCGGCCTGGAAGACTGGCACGACATCATCCGCGATTTGGAGTTGGCGCTGGAAAAGGTGTGAGGCTGGGGCTAGCAGGGGTTCCTTGCCAAGTTACGTCACTCCGCGCCAGCCTGCCACTTGCGAGACGCAGACCCTCCCAAGTGCCGTCATTCCCGCGAAGGCGGGAATCCACTTCGCGAGCCATGGGCAATGAGCCGACGACGGAATGGATTCCCGCCTTCGCGGGAATGACCGGTGCGACGAAAGGGTTCCCATTCCAATTGACACGACGATCGGAAAGCGGGTAGCTGAAAACCACCACCCTACACGGAAACCACCACCGCATGGGCACCGGGCCATCCTGGCGTTTGGCCGCTATAACCCGAACCGCATGAAACCACACGACCGTTCGGGACAAGGTGGTTTGGCAGAGTACCTGCACTTATCCAGGCTGCAGTTTGGCAAGAAGGATTGAGGATTCGAGGAGGTAGGATATGCGAAACCTAAAACTTTTGACGCTGCTGGGCCTTTGCTTGTTGATCGCGCCGTATGCGAATGCCCAACGATTTGGTGTGGAAGTGGGAGTGGGTCCGGGCTACGTGGGGCCGGCTCCGGTGTGCGCGTATGGCTACTATGACTATTACCCCTACGCCTGCGCACCCTACGGCTTCTATGGACCAAGCTGGTTCTCCGGCGGAGTCTTTATTGGCGCCGGGCCGTGGTTCCATGGCTATCACGGCCGTCCGGGCTTCTCCGCGGGACGTGGCAACTACGGACGCATGCCGGCTGTATCCGTGCACCCGGAATTTCGCGGTGGGGCGAATCGTGGTAACGTGGGCGGCCACGTGAACAGTGGAGCCGTGCATGGCTACGCGCGTGGTGGAAGTGGCGGTTCCCACGGCGGAGGCGGTTTCCATGGTGGGGGGCGCAGGTAGACTCCATCATCAACTCAAACGCTCGCGGCCGACGGCATTCGCCGTCGGTCGTGGCGTTTTAGGGGGTAGCCGCGGTCAACGTTTTCATGACGTGGGCTTTTCTCATGCCCGCTACAATTGACCGGGAGATTCCCCACCCAAGGAAGAACCCGCAGGCAGAACTGCACTGACTGTGGCCCGCTCTACGGAGTCGATGGCGCGGGCGCCAGCCGCGTTCCGGGGGTGATGATGACTTCGCCGGTTGACCTCAGGCAGACTTCGTACACCCGGTCGGGCTCCAGCCGCATATAGGGCGCGTCGCCGTGGATGGCCCGCACGCCGTGCTCCTTGGCTAGTTTCTCGTCGTTGGCGAGTTCCCAGAAGCGTCTCCAGAGATCCTTCTCGAAGACGCTGGGGGCTTGGTGCTCGGCGTAGACCTCGGGCGCCTGGCCCTCGACGTCGATGGCGAACCCATCTTCGGGCCGCATGGTGCTGGAGAAGATCCGCCGGAACAACATGAGCGCCCGGCCTTTGAACGGATCGCTCTCCTCGATGAAGTGGTCGTCGAACTTGATCACCAGAGTGTCAAAATAGACTTCTGGCCCCGGCAGCGTCATCTCGCGGGAGACATTCATTGGCTTGCCGTTGTCGTCAATCTCGGTGAACCGGATGGTAGTTTGCAGGTTCCCCTGCGCATCCGTCGTCTGCTGCAGGACCTCGATGCGGGCCCGGCGGTCGATGCGCTTCAGGATCTTCAGGTAGGCCTCGAGGCGCTCCTTCTCTTGCTCGAGTTTGAGAATGGTCTCTTTCTGCTCGCTGATCTGGTCCTGCAGTGCCCGCTGCGGCTTGACAACCAGTTCATACGCCAAATAGACGCCGGCGGCGGCGACTGCAACCAACATCACGGACCAGACAAACAACCGAATGGGAAAAGGACGGTCGTTGCGCATAGGACCCTCGGCTCTAAACTGAAACTTCCATTTTGGCCTTCCAGCGGCTCCGAGTATACACCCAGTCGTCTCCCGGCGAAGCCTTCCATTGTGGAATGACCGAACAGTTTAGAA
>PLWR01000363.1 GCA_003165615.1 Acidobacteriota bacterium
CAACGGCCCCCGCCATTTCAACCCCAAGCCCTGAAGGGGCGATCTACGGAACCCACCGTTCCATCCGGCCGAAATGTTGATGGCGTTCGCAAGGTGAAGGGGGGCAATGGTTAGGGCGCCCCTTCGGGGCTTGAATCTGTCTTTGCTTGCTGAATCCCAGGGCGTTGCCCTGGGCTAGGTTAGGTCGCCCCTTTGGGGCTCAAGATGGGCTTTTCCTTCGATCACCAACCCACGGTCAATTCCCAAGAAGGCGCGACAGATCACGCCTTGCACCAGCCTTGCGCCTGACTTCCCGATAAGCCCTGGTAAAATGCGGCCATCCTTCTATCTGGTCGCTTGGTTTCGGGGCAAGCTTCCCGGTCGTTCCGTCCGCCGCCCCCAGTCCCTCGCAGATTCATTGCTCCGGTTCGGACTCGCCGACCGCCAGTTGACGGTAAGTCGCCAACTCGGACAAACGCCTGTGGGGTCAGGGCTGAGGACGGGGTGCGGCGTTTCAGGTGAGGACCCAGGTCTAGTCACGACATTGTGTCAGTTCCAGGCTGGGAGCGAGGCTGGTTGGGACAATTTGTCGGGAGTGCGCCCTCGAGGGCATGCGGATCCCGTGCGCGCAAAGTCGCTTATTTGCGGGGATTATTGGTTTATCCACAATGCACTTGGAGGCAGGCGCGCTTCGGGCTCCTTGGCAAGTCACAACAAAGTAGCAGCCCGCTGGTAATGGTTTTCCTCCCCTGCGGGGAGGGCCGAGCGGGCGCAGCCCACTTCGCCCGGTCACCAAGGGCTATTCATACCGGAGGGCGGTGATGGGGTCGAGGCGCGCCGCCTTCAAGGCGGGCCAGAGGCCGAAGAACAGGCCGACGCTCGTCGAAACCACGAAGCCTGCGACCACCGACCAAAGGGGGACGGTTGACGGCAGGCTCGGCACCATCATCCGGATCATGAAACTCAGCAGCCAGCCAATGGCGATTCCGATGAGTCCGCCTGAACCGGTGAGCACGACGGCCTCCAGCAGGAACTGCCAGGCGATATCGCGCTGGCGCGCGCCTACGGCCTTACGCACGCCGATCTCCCGGGTGCGTTCCGTAACCGACACCAGCATGATGTCCATTACGCCGATGCCGCCCACCAGCAGACCGATGGAGGAGATCACCACCATCACCAGCCCCACGGTGCCGATAATCTGGCGAAACTCGGTAATGAGGGACTCGGCCGTCGATATCCCAAAGTTGTCCGGGTCGCTGGGTTTCACGTGACGGCGGCGGCGCAAGAGGCCCCGGATTTCGTCCTGGGCCTCGTCCAGTTGTCCGCGCGCCGCCAGGGCGCTGACGAAATGATCTTTCGCCGCGGGATAGAGTTTCTTGTAGGTCCAATAGGGGATAAAGATGTCGCGGTCGTCGGGACTGTCGCCCAGGAATCCCTTGAACTTGTTGAGGGTGCCGATGACTTCCAAGGTGTGTCCATCCACCACGATGGATTTTCCCACCGGATCCTCGTGCTGAAAGAGTTGCTCCACCACGTTGGCGGCAATCACGGTGACTTCCCGGCGATGCAGATCGTCCGTCTGGGTGAAGAAGCGGCCGTCGGCAAGCGATGAGTTGGCGATCGCCAGATAGTTGGCGTCCACACCCATGAACTGCGCCCCCGCCATTTCGCGGCCCTTGAAGCGCGCCGTGGAGGGCGGCAAGCCAAACTCTTCCAGCCCACTGAAGAGCGCCACCGACACTTCTTCAACAGCGGGGCATTCCTCCTTGATGGCCATGGCGTCATCGTAGCTGAGCGGTTTGCGCAGCCGCTCCTCACGCGTCAGGCGGTGCGGCGTTCCCATCTGGAGCTTGTAGACCCAAACCACTCTCGTTCCAAACTGCTCGGCCGCCTGCACCAACTGAGTGTCGAGACCGGCAATGATGGAAGCCACCACGATCACCGTGGTGGTGCCGATCAGCACGCCCAGCACGGTGAGAAGCGAGCGGAATTTGTGCGTGCGCAGCGTGTCGAGCGCCAACCACAGGTTTTCACCGACCGCTTGCCAGTAAGTCGTCATGCTATTTCTCGGCCCGCAACGCCTGAATGGGATCAAGCGCTGCGGCCCTTCGGGCAGGGTAAATACCAAAGAAGAGCCCAACCAGGGTGGAGAGCGAAATCCCCACGATCACCGCACTGGTGGGCACTTCCGCGGTGAAGACGAGGTCCACCAGCCACGCCAGGGCGTAGGAGAGCAGCACTCCCATGACGCCTCCCAGGCCGGCCAGTGCCGCGGCTTCAATTAGGAATTGCCACATGATGTCACTGCGCTTAGCCCCCACGGACTTGCGAATGCCAATCTCGTGGGTGCGCTCAGTGACCGTTGCCAACATGATGTTCATGATCACAATTCCCCCCACCACCATGAACACCGCCACGATGCCAATGGTGACCGCAAAAATGCTGCCCGTCAGGTTCTGCCAGGCGCTCATCAGGGTTTCGGAGGCGTTGATGCCGAAGGTGTCGTCATCGCTGTAGGGCACGTGGCGGCGCGCTCGCATGAGGACTCGAACCTCGTCCTCCAGCTCCATCATGTGTTGAGTGTCCGGTGCTTTCACAAAAACCAACAGTTCCAGGTTCGGCATAAACAGATTGTGAAAGGTGCCCAGAGGGATAAAAACGAAATTGTCCTGACTCACGCCGAAAGTGGACCCGATCTTCTCCGCCACACCCACCACGGTGAAGTTATGGCCCCCGACTGTCAATTCCTTGCCAATTGGATCGACCGAGGGGAACAGTTTCTCCACAATATCCTGGCCAATGAAGCAAACCCGCGTATTGTGGCGGTAATCCTGGTCGCTGATGTAGCGCCCCGACGCCACCTTTTCCCGGCCGATGTAGGCGTGGCTGGAGGTGATTCCGCTCAAAGACACCTCGCTGATCGAGTGGCCGCCATACCGCGCCTCGGGCCCGGATGGCATTTGCGCGAGGGCGCTGATGGCTTCGTAACCGTTCAGTGAGTCACGCAGGTACTCGAATTCTTCCAAGCGGATGGGCCGGTTGCGCCGTAAAGCCTTAAGATACGCCTCGTACCCCTGCGCCCACTTATATTGATAGAGCACGAAGGTGTTGGTGCCGAGGTTGGCGATTTTGGTGGCGATATAGAGGTTCATGCCGTTCACCACTGACATCACAACAATCAGCGTGGTGGTGGCAATGACAACCCCGAGCAGGGTGAGGAAGGATCGCAGCTTGTGGTTGCGAAGTTCTTCCAGCGCCAGCCAAAAGGCTTCGCGCGCCGGAACCCAGAAACTGGCGTACTGCCGGAACTTTGCCCGCCAATGGACCACGACCGCGCGGGCTTGGGTGAGAACTGACATAGGGATCGCATTTCGCGTCTGCAGGCATCATCGAGATTACGCCGACTTCAGCAGGCTGCGGAGCACCGTGGGCAGAATTCCGCCGTTGCGGTAATAATTCACTTCCACGGCGGAGTCGAGCCGCGCAATGGCTTGGAAGGTTTTCTTCGTGCCGTCCTGCGCGGCGGCGGTTACGGTGACTTCCGAGCGCGGGCGAATGGCGTCGCTCAGTCCCGCAACCGCGAAGACCTCCTGCCCGGTCAGGCCGAGGGTCGCGGCGCTTTCACCTTCGCGAAATTGCAGGGGCAGCACGCCCATTCCCACCAGATTGCTGCGATGGATGCGCTCGTAGG
>PLWR01000216.1 GCA_003165615.1 Acidobacteriota bacterium
GCGAAAGCGGACAAGTTGCATCTTATCCTTTCACGCTTCCAGTATGTACGCTTATACCGTACATGTCAAACGTTTTATGCTGGAAGCTGCGGTCAATGCTCTTGCGGTCGTGGGCTTTCTCTTCGATGATAAACCCACGGTCAGTTCCCAGGACGAATTGAGCGTGGCTACCTTCGGGTCACACCACCTCAGGCGCCNNCCAACGGGGCGATCTAATACAGCCCCAGCCAGCGGCCTGGGTTCAACGGCCCCAGGCATTTCAACCCCAAGCCCTGAAGGGGCAATCTACGGAACCCACCGTTCCATCCGGCCGAGATGTTGATGGCGTTCGCAAGGTGACGGGGGGGGGCATGCTTAGGGCGCCCCTTCAGGGCTTGAATCTGTCTTTGCTTGCTGAATCCCAGGGCGTTGCCCTGGGCTAGGTTAGGTCGCCCCGTTGGGGCTCAAGCGGGTAGCGCATCAGAGTCGGGCGGATTTTGCCCAACTCTGCGGTTCGTGAATTAGTAATAACAGTTTGAGGATGTTGTGAAAAGGTGAAAGCCGCAGAGTAGTTCCGCACAACGGAACAACTCTGCATTGCAATCCCGTAAATTCTTATTTTTGTTGGCAAGAAATGCGTGCCATTTATGGTATTACGAGGGTGAGAACATCCGCGCCATTTGGTTGCGGCCACAGGCCGCGCTGCGCTACCCGCGGGGCTCACGAGGAGGGAAAGAACCCCCGCTACCACGCCACAACCCCGCGCCCTGTCGGCTACTTCCCTTCCCGGTAAATCAGCAAGGCGGAGCTTTGGGGAGAGGCCAATGTAAGCCGCAGCCCCGAGGCCAGTTCGTGGCCACTGACAAGCTGTTTTTTGCCGCTATCGAGGTCTTCGACTTCATAGGTTTTCGCTGGTTTCAGCCCTTGCAATTTGACGATGAGGGAATCGGCGGTGGCCAATTTACGCCGCAGGGCCATGACCATCCCTTCCCCCAGGTCGGGGCGGTCGCACTGATAACTGAGCCAATCTTTGTCGTCGGTGGTGATCGGGGTCAGCGGGTAGACGTCACCGTAATAGTATTGGGAGACGGTTTTGGCCTCGCTCGCGATCTTCTGCGCCACGGCAAGGTCAAGATCAGGTTTGCGGACGTTCCACAGAAGGATGATTCCCGAGCTCATGGTGCTGCGAGCCTGATACAGGTCGGGCTGATCGGCGGAGTGAATGAACAAGCCCCCCGAGCTGAGCGGAACCCAAAGGTTCAGGGCCAGACCCAGCGCCTGTTCGCCGACGGTGTTGCCAGACAAGTCCGAGCGCCACAGGGGAATGCCGCGCGAGGAAGTTTCCAGGTCGATCCTGCGTCCGCCGCTCGAACAGTTATCGATCATCAGATGGGGATGCCGCCGTAGCAATTCGTCCCAAAAGGCGTAGAGCCCTTCGATGTACCGAATCTCGCTGATTCCCTGGCGGTCAGGCGCGTCGGCACGTCGCCAAAACGTCAGCGGATCGATGTTGAAGTCATGGCGAAAGATGTCGATGCCGTCCTGGGCGATGGCATCGGAGACCATGTCGGTCAGCCAGCGCCGGGCCTCCGGATTTCCCAGGTTCAGCAGGTCCTGTTTGTCTTTCCCATCCAGCCATTGAGTGCGCTGGCCCTCTTCCAGCAGCCAATCGCGGTGATTCGTGTAGAGCCAGGTTCCCTCGGAAACGCGCTCCGGCTCAAACCAGACGCTGAACCGCATGCCCAACTGGTGCAACGCCTGGCCGATGGGTCCGAGGCCGCGCGGGAACGCATCCTTGCGGGGAAACCAGTTGCCCACACCGTGCGGCCAGCCGCCCTCAAACCACCCGGCATCAATGACAAGAGTGTCAATCGCCATCTTCCTCTCATGGATCGCCGTCGCGAATTCGATCTGGTTTTGTTCGGTGACCGTATTACCGGAATGGAACTGGAACCAGGTGTTGTGGGCGATGGGCATCTCGACCATCCGCCCTCCCGGCCGCGGAGTGTGATAGGCCAGAATAAAGCTGCGCAGCAGATTGTTGGCGCGAATCGGTTCCCTCCCCCGCCAGAAAATCAGTAACATGCGCGGGGTGCGGATGCTTTCGCCGGGCTCCAGGCGCAAGTGTGTACGCTCCATGCCCATTTTCAATTGCACCCAAGCTTGCCCGCCCTGAAAGTTGGCCGACCACTGGCCGCTCCATCCGAGGCCGATCATAACGCCGCCACAGAAGACCAGTTGCGGGGTGATCCCCTTATCCCAATTGCAGCCATGCTCCCCGGGGACCGTCACATTGAAGAACGGTAGCGAGGTCGTGTCGGATGACCGGCCCGCCGTGGGCGCGAGATCGATCTGCGTGCCGGGCGGCAACAATTGGTCCACGGGAGCAAAGTCGGTAGGCGCGGCATTGCTGCCCAAGGCGCGGTGCAGGACCCACGAACCTCCCATAAACGATGTATCCAGCGCCCGCACGTCCTCCAGGATGGGCGTCGGTTTTGCGCCGGTGTTCTTGAATGACAGAACCCACTCCGCCGCGGGGAAATCGTCGTAAGACGTAAGGTCACAGGTGAGTTCGAGACCGGTCGAGGGATCGCGATAGGTATACTCTCGCCGCCGCTTGCTGCCCTCGCGCGAGATGGGCCCCGCAGTGAATTTCCAGCGCTTAAGCAACTCGCCGGAAGGCTTGCCGTCATAGATAAAGGAAAAGGGTGGAATCTGTTTGCGGGGCCCCGAGGATTTGAAATTTGCGCGCACCCAAGCCTGGGCTTGATGCAGTTCCTGCGGAGTCGGAGTGACCGCCGCGGCCCGGCATGGGATCATGAGCGCCAGGATGAATCCGATCAAACCCGCGTGTGCAAAACGTATTCCGAGATTTCTGGCCATAGAACCCCTCTTCCGATGTGTCCTGCAGGGCCGAACGGTCGCCGGCGCGCCAAAGCCGCTTCACGGGGGTGGGGGAGCATAGCGAACTACCGGGGTCCTTCACCCCGACAAAGGGCGTCGGGGTTCAGGATGACAGGTGCGGAAAATGTTGCCCAACCCTTTTTTATCCTCGGTCCCTCTGCGGGATGAGGCAAGTAAGTTATTGCCCTAACAAGGGCAATGGGAAACGGAGGGGCAGAGGGCAGGCGGGGACGAAAAGCACGCGTAGCGCGACCGGTTCGCCGGGTCCGAGCTACGCGTGCTGACCAGACATAGGTCCGGCGCGACCTTTCAGGCCGTTTCCTGTGTGGGCCTGCACCTGTGCCGCTAGCAGCAATGAATCATGCTATGCGGCGAGGTTCGGCTGCGCGTTGGAATTGGGCGTCAGCGAGTCCCGGAGGTGCATAAGGAAACTTCGATTAACGACGCCCGCCGCCGCGAGATCCTCCGCCGCCCGATGGCTGCTGTCTTTGTTGCATCTGCTGCGTCTGCTGCGTGTGTGTTTGCTGCAAACGCTGCGTCTGTTGCTGGTGTTGCTG
>PLWR01000143.1 GCA_003165615.1 Acidobacteriota bacterium
GTTGCGTTTGCGGGTGCAAGTCTCACAAGAGCTCAACAAAAGGCCTTTCTCGGAGCGCTGGGTGCGTTTTGAAAATGCCCTCAAGCCATTGCTGCTGCCGGCCACCGGGGGAGTGCTGACCGCGGTGATCTGTTTTGGTCTGATCATGGGCTCGCAGGTGGCGCCGATTACCAACATCCCCGATGTTACGGTGCAGTTGGTCACGCCGGCGCGCGTGCAGGCGCTGGCGCCCATGGATTTCAACACCGGCGATAACAGTTTGGTCCTGGTGACCCAGATCAACGCCGAGGGCCGCGTCAAAGGGTATCGCGTTCTTTCCGGCCAGGGCTCGCCGGAACTCATGCAACGACTTGACCGAATGATTTACTTCAGCGTTTTTCAGCCGGCTACCATGTTCGGCAAGCCAACGGATGGGGAAGTGGTTCTGTCCTTGCGGCGAATCACGGTCCGAGGGTAGTCCGTTTGCTTTTGACTCCAAACCTACCATTGCATCTCCGGCCTCAGCAGCAGCGTAGCGCGAACCTGCTTTGTTGGTCCGCGGCTTTTGCTCGCCCATCTAGGACGAACCGCGGACCTACAAGACAGGTCCGCGCTGCACCTGTGAACCCTACCGAGGCGCATGATTTCGGCCGCAGTGGATCTTGGCGCGCGTGGACGTTCTCGTTTGCCGCGGCATTTCTGGCCGTGCTGATGGCGCCCATGCCTGCCCGCTCGCAATCGGCGGGAAACGTCCTGCTGGAATCGAATGAGCAGCTCTTCTATGTGCTGGCGGCGGTGAATGCCGCGGGTTACGACGCAGGCATGGGGGCAAGCGGCGCCGGCGATACCCGGCAAATGGTGCGTGAATACCTTCAGGCGCAGAATGCTCCCGTCCTGGCGGAACTCAAGAAGTTTTACTCCGATCATCGGGTTAAGGACGATCCGAGCAGGGACCTGGGACAGTACATTTCTCTCGCCCTGTTGGTGGGCCCGGCCCCGAATTTCCTGCTCACGGTTCCCCAAGGAGAACTCCCTCCCGACGCGCGTGACGTGGTGGGTTTTCTTCCCCTCCTCCGAACCTATTACGCCCAGGCCAAAATGCTGTTCCTCTGGTCGCGGATCCAGAAGCAATACGACGCGGCCGTAGCCCGCTATACAGAAGAGGTTCGCCACAGTTTTGCGGTGACGGAGGCCTACCTGCGGTTTCCTGCCGGCGACTATTTGGGCCGGACCTATGCCATTTACATTGATCTGATGGGCGCGCCCCAGCAGGTGCAGGCGCGGATTTATGGCCTGAATTACTATCTGGTGGTGACGCCCTCGCAGGACCTTAAGCTCGACGAGATTCGCCATCAATACATGCACTTTCTGCTGGATCCGCTCGCCGCCAAGTATGCCGGCGAGATCGATCAAAAATCCCCGCTCCTTTCTCTCGCTCGGCAGGCTCCCACGCTGGGATTGGATTTTAAGAGTGATTTTGGCCTGCTGGTTACGGAATGCCTGATTCGCGCCCTGGAATTGCGCATGGATAAACTCCCTGCTGCGGAGGCGCAAAAGAAACTGGATGAAATGACGTCCCAGGGGCTCATCCTGATCCACTACTTTTACGAATCGTTCCTCGCTTTCGAACACCTGCCAACTTCCCTGACCGCCTATTACAAGCCCATGATCCTCGCGATCGATACGCACGCGGAGGAGCGGCGGCTCTTCAATGTCCAATTTGCCAAACGCCCGCCTGCCCCGGTCACCAAGGCGGCCCCGGCGCAGACGGAGGAACAGCGGCTCCTCGACCAGGGCGATAACCAGTTCTTCCAGGGAAAGTACCTGGAAGCCAAGACCGCGTACCGGGCGGTGCTGGAAAACGACAACCCCCAGAGCGAGCGCGCCATCTACGGCATGGCCGTGGTCTACGCCAATATGCGGAAACCTGACCTGGCGGAAGAGTACTTTGAGAAAGCTCTCGCTACTGCCCACGACCTGCGCATCGTAACCTGGTCGCATATCTACCTGGGTCGGCTCGATGACATGAATGGCAAGCGTGACGCCGCCCTGGCCCAGTATCACGCCGCCCTGGTGACCGCCGCCGCCTACCCTATGGCCCTCCGCGCCGCCCAAAGTGGAATGGAAACCCCCTTCGGCGCATCTCCTGCGGGGAAACAAGAGAAGTAACCCCCCGGGATTTCGCTTGGCCTTACGGAGGCGCGGGTGAGTTGACCTTCACGCCGGCAACTGGCGGTAACCGGACTGGGGTGCGTGTCACCGGCGATTTTCGCAATAAACAGCTCCGAACCCGCCAATCGGGACCAATTACCCTTCGAAATCCGGAAGTTTTCTGCAAAATCGCCTTAGATTGCGCACAAATGTCCGACTTTTTTCGGGCACTTTGTCATGCGACCCTTTGTTTTCATAGACTTTTCCGGATAGACCTTCATTTTTAATATCTTTTTGCTGGTGGTGGTCCCCATTAGTGACTTTTTGTTGGTTTTTGGGGCAGATTCGCCATAATCGGCGGGGGTTGGATTCTTTCCAGTTCGACACAGGCAGCGCCTTTCGTTCCCACATACGGACTTGTGCCTTGATTATACTCACACAAGTAGCCTATGTAAATAACAAAGTGGGCCTACATCAAAATCCCAGCCATTTCGCCTTCACGAAAAATATCAACCCCCGGGCATGAAGACGCCCGGTAAAGCGAGGCGCCTGGCTCGGTACGCTGCCTGCCTCGGACCATCAGAGTCCAGAAATCGGAGGGGGTAGCAATAACATTGGGGTATCGCGCCAGACGAAAGCCTACTTGCTAGTACCTCCGTACCGTTGCCAGGCCCCCCGCTTGCGCTATAGTCACCGGTAGTACTTTGCGTTGCACGCGGCCCGATTTGGAGTTTCTTCGGCCCGTCCGCAGGGGCGATGGCGCCAAGCGCCCCCATCGGCCGACAGATTACAGTGCAATAATCCCGTGGGAGGCCAGCAATGAAACGAATCGCGACGGCAACGGTAGTTATTTGCTTTATAGCAGTGTTGCACGTGATGGGGCAAACGACGTCCACCACCACTTCCACGTCAACGTCGAAGCCAGCAACAAAACCCACCTCGAGTTCAGCAGCAAAACCGACGGCGAAACCAGTAACCAAACCTGTCCTCACCTGGGACGGCACGGGAACATGGCAGCGGCCGGAGGGGGACGCACACGCCGAGAAGACGGGCGCCGAGAGCACGGACAAGTGGCCGTCAGCGACGTATGGACAACCGGAGTCCGAACAGTCGAGCCACGAAATGAACGCCAGAGGGGAATCCGGCGCCACGTCGCAGGGGTCGAACTACCTATTGCGATGCCGGGGCCCGGAAAGGCAACCGTGCACGCAAGGTGAGGTCAGGGAGTTATCCCGCCGGATGGCGGAGAAGAGCGCCGAACATCCCGCCCTCGCCTCCATCAACACCTTGACCTTGGAGTCCTCCGCGGGTGCTTTATCATGCCGGCAAGTTGCTGGAGCACCCTGCACACATGAACAACTCAAGGCCCTGAACGAGCACGTTGCTCAACCGCTGAGGTGCGTGATTTACGAAGTGAGGTCGAGCCCGGCGAGCCAAACCTCTACGGCGCAGAATCAAACTTCTCTAACGCCGAGTAACCGCTCCACGACGGCGAACAGTGTTTCCCTGACTGGGTGGGGTACATCCACGACGTCGAGCAGCGCATCTACCACGCCGAGCAGCACACCCACCACGCCGAGCACCAACTCGTCGACGCAGAATCACAATTCTACGGCCCAGAATCACGCTCCTACCGCGACCGTACGCGCTGCTGCGTCACCGCATCACACTTCGACCGCGGGCAAGCAGAATTCCACGCCCCCGAAGCAACCGTGACGGCGAGCGTGTAGCGGAGCGCGGCAGGGCGGCGTAACCACGGTCAGTGATTTTCTGACCGTGGGCTTTTCTCAGGCGCGATACCCCAATGGCAATCGCACGTCATCAATCTGGATGGGATGCGCCGCCACCGTTGCCTTGTCCAAAGCAAAGTTGTTGTAACTCGACCACCGCCAGAAGAACCCACGGTCAGAACTGCACTGAGCGTGGCTGCCACCGCGTCACCAGCCCTTTCTTCACGGGATTCAGGTGCAGGTACTCCAGACGCTCATTGCATTCCTTCTCATCGCGCACAAAGCGGTCCCAATACTGATGTTGCCACAACGGTCCCCGGCTGCCTTGCCGGGCGTGTTGCAGGGGCGGTTCGAGAACCGCCCTTGTGAAAATTCGCGCGATGGGTGAGTATGGCGCTTCGCGAAGCGCCCCTACAAGCCAGAGCAGCAGCGGATACTGCGGCCAGATCAGGGCGTGCCAGGGGTCTGGCATCAAGACATGGCCGCAAAGTAGAAATCCCAGCCGTCGCCGTGAAGCCTCCAGCACGTCGATAAGCTTGATCCCTCATTCGTAATTCTTAATTCTCAATTCGCAATTCCTCACGCCGTGGCGATTTGGGCGGCTTCTTCCAGGCCCATTTCCTTAATGGAAATTTCCCGCATTTTATATTTCTGGGTCTTGCCGTTGATGGTGGTGGGGAAGGAATCGACGAACTTGACGTAGCGGGGAATCTTGAAGTGGGCGATGCGGCCTTTGCAGAACTCGCGAATGGCCTCGGTGCTGGAGGTCGAGCCGGGCTTGAGCTTGATCCAGGCCATGACCTGCTCGCCGAATTTGCGGTCGGGGATGCCGATCACCTGGACCTCGCTGATGGCGGGGTGGGTGTACAGAAACTCCTCGATGTCGCGCGGATAGATGTTCTCGCCGCCGCGAATAATCAGGTCCTTGGAGCGTCCGGTGATCTTGCAATAATCGTTCTCGCTCATGGTGGCCAGGTCGCCGGAATGCAGCCAGCCGTTGGCGTCGAGGGTCTGGCGGGTGGCCTCGGCATTCTGGTAATAGCCTTTCATCACGGCGTACCCGCGCGCGCAGAGCTCGCCCGGAGTTCCGCGCGGAACAATGCGGCCCGTGCGCGTGTCCACAATCTTGATTTCCGTGTGCGCCATGGGCTTGCCCACCGTGGTCACGCGCAGCTCCAGAGGATCGTCGGGAGTGGTTTGGGTGATGCCCGGGGAAGTTTCGGTGAGGCCGTAAACGATGGTCAGCTCCGAGCAGTGCATCTCATCCACCACGCGGCGCATGATGTTGATGGGGCAAGGCGAGCCCGCCATGATTCCGGTGCGCAGTGAGCTGAGGTCGAATTCGCGGAAGCGCGCGTGTTCCAGTTCGGCGATAAACATGGTGGGCACGCCGTGGATGGCCGCGCAGCGCTCCTCGGCGATGGCCTGGAGCGTGGCCAGCGCGTCAAAGTACTCTGCCGGAATCACCATGGCCGCCCCGTGCGCCACGCACACCATGTTGCCGAGGATCATGCCGAAACAGTGATAGAAGGGCACGGGGATGCACAGCTTGTCGTGGCAGGTAAACCGCATGCCCTGGCCAATCAGCATGCCGTTGTTCACAATGTTGTGATGGCTCAGCAGCGCGCCCTTGGGCGTACCGGTGGTGCCTGAGGTGTACTGAATATTGATGGGGTCGTCAAATTCCAGCGTCGCGGCGCGGGCCGACAAGGCGTCGGCAGGAATGCTCTCGCCCATTTCCAGCAGGTCGTTCCAGGGCAACATGCTGGGGGGCGCGGGCGGGTCGCCAATAAAAATCAGGTTGCGCAAGTTGGGCAGCTTGGCTGATTCGAGCGCCCCCGGCACGCTGCTCGCGGCCTCGGGACAGATTTCAAAAAGGATGGAAGGGTAGTCGCGTTTGCGGAAGCCTCGCGTCATGAGGAGCGTCGAGCATCCCGATTGCTGCAGGGCGTGCTCAAACTCCACGGTGCCGTAAGCGGGGTTGAGGTTCACCAGGATGGCGCCGATTTTGGCCACGGCGAACTGCGTCACCACCCACTCGGTGTAATTGGTGGACCAGATTCCCACCCGCTCGCCCTTCTGGATGCCCAAACGCAGAAGTCCCCTCGCAGCGCGCTCGACCTCGCGCAGGAATTCGCGATACGTGTAACGCTTGTTCTGGTGGCGAACGATCAGGGCGGGATTCTCAGGAAAGCGCGCGGCGGTGCGGTCGAGTAACTCGCCCACGGTGAGGCCCGCCAAGGGCGATGCGCCCATGCCCTGGCTGTAACTCAGATTTCCCCCCGCTTGCTGCTCAATGGTCATTCGCGCCTCCGTGATGGATCCAGCCGCCGGACAGCGTCACCCTGGAAACCTGGCATGAAAATGTTGTGTCTGGACTCGTATCGCCGGAAGCCGCTTCCCCACGTGGGCGATCATACGCGAGGACCGGGGGGGGTCGAAGGCGGCTGTGAATTGATGCTCTCGTAAGGACTTGCCTCCCCACATTGACGGGGACGGGCTTCTTGTCCCGTCCGTCTTTGAGCGCGCTCAAAACGCCGTAGTATTGAGGTATTGGAGGCAGATGTCAAGGTCTATACGCGGGCCTGTACGCGGATGCCGATACCTACTTGCCCACCTAAGGGTGTAGACAGGAGAAAGCAACCCGTGTACTCGGATCAAGGCCCGAGGGTTGCGGTGTTCCATGGGGTCGGCGATTTCCCGATTAGTGCAGCACTTTTCTTCGGGCGATCCGGGAAAATCTCCGAACGCTTCTATATATCCCAGTAAATCCGCGAACCAACAGACTGGGTGAGTCATTGTTCAAGACCATCCGGTTACGCTCACGGGTGAGTTCCTCAATCGTCTCGCGCAAGGCCGGATCCAGATTTGCCATCCACGCCACCCATTGCGCGGACGCTTCCTGGGTGTTATAGCCCCGCGATCGTATGTGGCCCGCCCGGAATCGATAGTCGCGGACCACTCGAAGCCCCATTCGTTTGGCCACGGCCGCAACCACAAAACCGGTACCCCATCCCAGGCGGTTCACCTTGGGATCAATCGCGGGAGTATTCTGCAAGACCGCAGCCTTGATAGCCCAGATGGAATTGTCGTTTAGCGGGACTTCGTAAATGCCTTTTTCAACGGGGACGAGCGAACGGGGTGAGAAGGCTTGGGGTTGAAAGTCCAGATCGGGGGCATACACTCCCACGTTATGCTCCCGCATGCAGCGGAGACATTCCGCAATCATTTTTCCCACATTCTGCGGCCAAACGTCTGCCTGGATGTGCAGGAAAACATCGCCATCGAACCGCTTCAAGGCCTCGTTCCACTGCTCGGTGAAATAGGCGTTGTTACCGATGTGATGCCAGTGGGGATGCTTATTCCGCAAGCTGTCGTCGGAATTGATCACGAATACCTCGCAATGCTGGCGAAGCATTTGCTCCAATTGCGCGGCGTGCTGCTTTTTGCCGGGCCAGTTAAAAATGAAAGCTTGCAGGCGTACGCCCTCATCCATACGAGATTACGGCCTTCGGTCAGAAATGTCTGTTGCGGCCATCCTTCAGAAATAGGCGGCCATTCCGGGAACTGCGCGCCAAGCAGAATGCGCGCAGGAAAAGTTGCCCGGATTCCCTCTTTGGCAGCCCGGCCCTCATCGATTGTACATCCAACCGGGCGGGCGGAGACGGTCGCATAAGGGCCGTAGGCAGTAAGCAGTGATGAGGTGGACCCCACCCACGGTTTGGCGGCAATAAGCTTCGGGGTGAGAATCCGGCCAAGAAAAGGATCGCGGACCCCATGACAGAGTCCGCGATGCCCACGAGTAACGAAACAACAACCGCGAGCTACAAAGGTTTGCGCCCCGCTATGACTCCAGCAGGAAGCGCTTTGAAAGATTCACGAGAGAGAGCGGTTGCAATGATCGTCTTATTCCTCTCCCCATAAAGGACTCAAAGTTGCCTAGTCCGATACGCAAATCACTTTTCCTGTGTCGGGGTTAGTGTGGCGATGCTGTCCAGCCGGACAGGGTGCGTCTCTGCCCTGGTCGCCAGTCTGGCCGGTATGACCGGTATCGCCCCTATATCCGGTATCGCCCCTATGTCCTGTATCGCCCGTGTGTCCGCGATCGCCTGTTTGCCCTGTGTCGCCGGTTTGTCCGACCTGGCCCTCTTGCCCGGGCTGGCCTTGTTCACCCGTTTGTCCGGGCGGTCCAGCCGGTCCTTGCACGGCAGGTGTTGGTTGTTGTGGAGCTGGGGTTTGGTTGCAGCCCCCAAAAACGCACAAGACCGAGATCAAAACTATACCTAGCAATGTCTTCATTTAATTCTCCTCTGTGATGTTGCTCAATGCAAAATGCGCCTGTTTGTAGTGCACGGCAAGAATAGTACCCATGGTGTATCACGGGCCGCTGTTCTGTATTGCACACGTAGCCAGAAAAACATCACAAATCCCAAAAAGGGAAGGCGCAGGTAGAAGCACGGACTTGTTGTTGGGCACACGGCTTTTTGTTGTCAATACGGGACGAACCGCAAACCTTCAAGACAGGCAGGTGCTCTTTGATCAAACTTTCATTGCGCACTTTTCTTAGGGTGGAATTTACGGCAACAATGACTGCAACTGAATCTGACCTTCTGCCTCCGGGGCGCCCTCCCTCAGAATTCCCAAATCCCCCATGGTTCATTTGCGGCTCGGCGTAGTAAACTATCTTATGAGATGCCCAGGAGGTTTATTCGATCATGATGAAGAAGACGGTGCAGGGGTTGATGGTGCTGAGCGCATTGTTATGGAGTAGCGGTGGTGCGCAAGCCCGAGATCTCTTCCAGGCTGCCCAGGTGGATATCTTTGTGTTGGGAGGGGGGTCAACCCTCGTCGATGCGGAATATTTCGGCTCGGCGCAAAGGCTGTTCCATTCGCGATTTGATCCGGGCGCCAAATTCAGCATCGGCGTGGCTGTGCCTTACGGGAAGCTTCTCAGCATTGAGTCGGCGTACACCTATGGGCCGAACAATTGGATCGTGACCAATACCGATGTGTTCCCGCATAAGGGGACGGAGTTCCCGGTCAACTGTTACATGGGCAGCCTCAGCGCCGTGGTGCACGCGCCTTTCTCCTACAAGCACCTCCGGCCCTATGCGGATGCAGGGGTGGAGTATGACCGCTTCAGCCCCACGCAGGCAGCCATCAACCTTGCCACGAACCATGGTTTCGGCGCAGTGAGCACAGCCCTCATCAATCACAACGATAAATTCGGTTTCAACATGGGTGTCGGCGTCGACCGTAAGATTTTCAAGCGGCTTTCGCTACGCATTGACGTGCGAGATCACGTTACCAGTTCGCCCGCCTTCGGCCTGCCGAATTCGTATAGTGCTGCGGTCTTTCCCGTCGCCGGGCGCGCCAACAACATTGTGTACACGGCGGGAATCGTTTTCCACCTGGGGAAATTGTAAGCACTTGGCGATCCCACGGATTTCAGCCTTGTTCCCCGAAGGGCCTTCGGTGACAACCGTAGCACGGCCATCCTAGCCGTGATCGACGCGGGCAGGATGGCCCTGCTACGTCTGGAGGCCTGCGGTACCTTGCCAAATGCCGCTTCACGGGAGCCGGGTGCGTGGAAAATTGAGGGAAGGAAGGAGGGAGGGAAGGAAGGAAGGATTGAGTCTGGCGGAAGAAGCGCGGAAGGTTGTAAAATGACGCCGCGCGAGGGCGAAGAGGTAACCATGAGCGCTCCTCTATCGTCAAATTGAAAGTGTTAAATTTGTAAGGTGAAATAAGGCAGCTTCCTGGAGATGAGATGGGAGTTGTGCAACCTTGGTGAGATTGCAGGGGATACAATTTCTCAGCCATTCCAGACCATTCCTCACCTCTTGTGAAGGCCATGAAGATCAACCGCCTTCGAGTTGAGAAGACGGCGTCGCGCCATTGCCAGCAAGCAGGCCCTCACTTGCGAAAACGCAAATTTG
>PLWR01000295.1 GCA_003165615.1 Acidobacteriota bacterium
TACCGGAGTCAAGTACATACCCACCAAGTTCCATTCCTCGTGCCTGGAAGTTGATCTGGGAGCCATTGGCAAAGGGTACGCTGTGGATCGGGCTGCCGCCGTGTTGCGCTCCTGTGGCATCGAGCGCGCAATGATTAATTCGGGAGGGAGTACGTTTTACGGAATGGGCTCTCCCCCCGGCCAATCCGGCTGGTTGGTGCACTTGCGCGATCCCTCCGCGTACCTTGATCCCCACGTCCTATTGCGGGAAAACAGTGTTTCAACATCGGAGCAGACACCACCGAGCTTGCTGGGCATGAGCTCGTTTGGACACATCATCGACACCGCCGCGGGCGCGCCTTTGAAAACGCCCATCACCGTCAGCGTCGTGGCAGAAACCGCGACGGCTTCCGACGCTCTTTCCACCGCATTATTGCTCATGGGTCCTGCGAAAAGCCGGGACTTGGTGAAGAGATTACAGAATGTGGCTGCCGTCTGGGTTTCACCGGAAGGGCCGCCGGAGACCGTGACCCGAGGCCCGGAAATTCTGATGAAAAGTGTAGCGCGGATGAGCGCTTCCAAAGCCGTGAGGGGAAATCCGACTAGCCTGGAGTGAACTCATGGATCGACGTCGATTCGTTAAAAGCGCGGGTTGGGGAACGGCGGGATTGTTGCTCAACTCCGCCGCCGCAAGAAGCCACGAAGATTTTGCACGGCCGGGGCCGCCGGTGATTGCCCAGACCGCCTGGGGCAGAGTGTGGGTTCGATGGACTGAGCCGGCGCTGCCTTCTGCAAAAACTCCGCTGATAGAGGGTTTGGTGATTCCCTGGGGCGCGGACCGAGCCTTGGTGGAAAGCGCCCGGAAGCAGGGCTATCGCGTTTACGCAGCGGTGACGCTCGCGCAGGCATCGACGGCGGCGAACACCAGCCGCGCTATGGGAATTTCCGGCATCATTCTGGAAGCGGGCGATTCCGACCAAAAACCGGCGGAGCAAGCTGCCAGGAACCTCCGGCAGGCCCACCCCGATCTTACTTTTCTAACTCCTGGTCAAGGCGGCAAGCAGCCGGCGATGAAGGGAAGCACCGTTATTACCCAGGGCGGCATCCTGCAAGTATCGAGCCCCACGGAGCAGCCGTGGATTGATTCCAATTTAGCCCAGGTGGGGTTTGACCGTGCCTTTCGCCCCACCCAGATTCCGTTGATCGATTTCCCGTGTGAGCTTTCCGATGCCTTGCAGCAACAGCAAGGCCCCAGCACCGAGGACTATTCGCTCGCCGTGGCTGAAGCCGGCGCTCTGCACTCCGACTTGATCCTGAATCTGCATCCGAACCTGCAAAAAGCCCTGGCGCGCGGAAGCGATGACGGATGGGCCGTCTGGAAACACTTGGCGCAGTATATCGCGTTTTACCTGAAGCAAGGTGAACGGCCCGTCGCCCATCAAGCCAATGTGGGCGTGGTGACAGACAATTACGAAGCCTCTTATGAAACGACGAACTTGATGGCGCGGCACAACGTTCCCTTCCGCGTGGTCCCCCCCAGCCATCTCACGACCCAGGATCTGACTGGACTGGACCTGATTGTATTGTTTGCCCAACCTGACGAGGCGGCAATCCGAGCGGTAGCGGGGTTTGTGGACGGTGGCGGAGTGGCGATTCTGGTGAGCTTGCGTGGCCCTTTCCCCTGGCAATCGACCGGAGCCAGCCGAACCAGCGACCATTCGGTCATCTACACAACGGGCAAAGGTGAAGTTATCGAACTCGCCGACGGCGTTGCCGATCCCGGAACGTTTGCCCAAGACGTTCGCCGGCTCCTGGGCAAGGAGAAATTGCCGATCTCCCTCTGGAATGCGTCCACCACCCTCGCGGTCCCCTATGAACTCCCGGGTACCTCCACTGCCACCCTGGAGCTGGTGAATTACTCTGCCGATCCTCTGCCCGTCCAAGTACGCATTAAGGGTTCTTACTCGGTGGTTCGATATGAGACCCCGGAGCGCGGTTGCTGTGAGCCCCTCACGCCGGCACATCAGGACGGATTCACACAATTTGATGTGCCCTGGCTCAGGATCGGAGGGCGCGTGCACCTCGGCACGATGGCCGACTCTGCGCCTCCGCCGGTTGCAGGTAAACCATGAACCAGCATATCTATCTTGAAAAACGCCCACCACTTCGCCCGCGCTTCCGAAGGCTTTAGTTGTGACGGCTCCAAGTCACCGGGAATGTTCTGGAGGCCCACCCGCGGAAGAGTGAGACGGCAATTGTCACGAGGGTAAATACAGATGCGGGCTCAACAATCAAAACGATTGCAATACCTCATTGTGGGGGTAGTAATCAGTTGCCTT
This sequence comes from Acidobacteriota bacterium, assembly GCA_003165615.1. The sequence goes on from PLWR01000295.1 coordinate 2,319, forward strand.
TTGGGTGTAGCGGCAGGCGCTTCGGAGCAGTTTGAGGGGAAACATTTTCGTGGCCGGGGCGATGTGGAATACCTGCAACTGCTCGATAGATCTCGCCGGTTGTTTGAGCCGGACCCTGAGTTTCCCAACCTGGCCATGTTATACACACCTCGGTGGAACGGCTTGGTGGAAGGTCCGACCTGGTCCGCATGGTGGATCCAGAACAGTTACGGTACGACCTACGGTGCGCTCCCGTTTCTGCAGGAACCCTTCCTTACCTTCCTGCGGAATTCCCAGGATCTCTGGTTCGACCAAATGGGCAATGGCACGCGGGAGGGCTGTCCCAGGGAACCGAAACTTTCCTGGGTGGCGCCTGATGGACAGTTGTGCGATGCGGCTTCACCCGGGTGCATTATCTACAAGCAGGGTGACGGCCAAACCGGAATACACGATTGGGGCCTGGAGTTCACGGCTGCTGGCGTTCTACTCCAGGCGGAAATGCTTCTCATCAGTCGTGATCTCAAGGGAATCATCCAGGACTTGCCAGAGCTTGAGCGCTCCGCAAATTTTCTTGAAACCCGGCGCGATCCCAGAAACAACCTGTTCCTGGCCGGACCCGCGGCCAATCTGCAGGCCCCCAGCTACGCTGGCTGGAAGAAGACCGACGGCAGCTACGGCAAGGCTTACCTGGCAGGACTGTCGATCACTTATATTGCCGCGCTCGACCGTTTGATCGAACTGGAAAAGCTTGCAGGCCAAGCGGAAAAGGTGAAGCTCTACACCGAGAGGCGCACCGTTGCCAGGAAAGGGCTTCCCCTCATCACGGCGCCGGAGGGTTACTTTATCAAGTCGCTTGATCCCGACGGGACAAAACACGGCGTATACGGCGCCAGGCAGTATGGGTACTTCGAGGCATCCCCCAATCACGATGCCATATGCTTCCACGTCGTAGATTCCACTCAAGCGGAGAAGATCTATGCGCGAATGGCGTCCCTTCCTGGACTTCGCCCGTACGATTTTGTGATTGCCAACTACCCGTCGCTCGATGACATGTATGAAGCGCCGCAGGGGCTATGGCGCTTCGGTGAATGGGTTAACGGCGGCGCCTGGTCCACCTGCGAAGCCCGCATGATTATGGCTTACTACCGTTTGGAGAAATATGAGGACGCTCGCCGGTCGGTGAAGAAGTTGTTCACTTTCGCCGGGCGCTACCGGATGGACAATCCATTTACTGACTTTGGCAACAATGTCTATCAGCCGAAAGAGCCCATCAATATCACCTATGACGCCTTCGGGCCGGCGGCGGCATTTATCCGTGGGTTGTTCGATTATCAATATCGGGCAGACGGGGTGACGCTCACGCCCCAAATTCCTCCCGGGATCACCCAGATGGAGCAGCTCGATCCCATTCGGTTTGGAGATAAGAAATTGTACCTGGCCACCGTGGGGCAGGGGCAAATCACTTCCGTCGCGGTGAACGGTGAACCTTGGAGATCGTTCGACGGCCAATCGATTTTCCTGCCCTATGACAGGATGCCGGAAGTTGCGAGAATCGTGATCGCGCTGGGAAGCGGCACACTCCCCAAGGCCGCGTCTCTTGCGCCTGGCAATTCCGCACAGGAAAGGCCTGTGGAAACGGGGCCCGCGGATATTTCTCCCGCCTTGGCGGCCCTCGACGCACGTGCGGCGAAGTTGCGCAGCTTTCACGATCGGCTTGTTGCCGCGGGCCTCGGCGCAGGCTACGAGGCTGCCCATACCCAACTGGCGCTGGAAACCGTCTGCGCTCTTCATCAGCGGCGCAGCTCGTTGGCAGCAGGCAAACTCCCCCGCCTCTCGCAGCCGACGTCAGAGGCCGCCGCGAATACGTCTTACGTGGACGCCGCCACTAAACTCATGGACGGTCTCGATACAGTAATTAAAGCCTATGTGAAATCTGCCGACCCGCGCCGTCAGAAAATCTTCGACCTTTATATGGCTTGCGGGCAGAAATAATTAGAGGGTGAGGAGCGCTTCTTCCATAAAATGGTCTTACTCCGGCTCACGATTTACTCGCCCTTTGCATATGTGAGGTTCGATAGCAACGCCGCATCTCCAGTGTAGTAAAGTGCTGTCGAAGCAGGTCGCAGCGTCACCCGAACTTCGCTGGTGTCCCGCGCCACCGTTCTTCTCTCAAACAGGTCGTAAACTTCTTCCTCCCGCCGAGGCAGCCGGAAGGTCCGATCTCCTCCCGAAACGGTGTGGACGGCCAGAAGGTTCCGTGCCGCATAGAGAACATCCCCGTCCTGGCTGTACAAATGGACTCCGGAAAAGCCCGCGATTCCCCGCAGTACGGGAGCTGGCAGATTGGGAGCTGCGACGTAAATCGAAGTCCATCCGGGAAAGGACTTCACGCCCATGCTGGGTTTGCAGTTTCCCTTGGAAAACACCACTCGCCCCAGCTCACGCGCCTCCGGGTCATCAAGATAAAAAATCGGACTCAATTTGTTGTTGGTTCCCCAAAAGAGATCCTGAGGCAGACCCTTGGTGATGGGGTGAGTGAAATCGGCAACGTGCATAAGCGGTCCCCAAGGTTGCTTCCCCATGGCAAACTTGAACCCCGTCAGATCCCGCATGTGTTCCAGGGAAGGCCCATCTTCGAGGAATCCGGGCGCATAAATCCACAACGCCACACGACCATCCTTGCGCAGTTCCAAGTTCAAGGCTTCCCGCCGCTTTCGGTCCAGGCGCAAAGGATTGAGAAAAATGTAGAGTTTATAGGGCTTCAAACGCCCTTCGATGAAATCCTGCAACAGATAAACATCGTAAGGCGCGCCGGTTCGCGCCAGCCCCCAAAGTTGCTGCTGGTTAATTAAGGGTAGATCCAGATTGATCCGGTCAGATTCATAGAGAAAACTCTCGTCATCCAGTAGTACGGCGATCTCAGCGCTGGGCGCGCGGTCGGTTTGAACGAGAAAGTCGCCAAGCTCGCGAAAGTTCCGGAGCAAGGGCGCAAACGCCGGCTCCTGAGCAGGATCGATCGATTCAAACAGCCACCAGATGCCCTGCCCATGGGTGACCACCTGAGCAAAGTTGCGTTGCAATATGGCGACACTTTCGGAAAGGGAATTAACATGTCCGAAATCAGGGTCGTGGTTGATGTGCGTTCGTGTGTCGTCTTCAACGATGATGAGCTTGCCGTGCAGCCGGGCGGACTCAGCAGGTTGCTCCGCCGGGGCATCACCCCCGATGCCGCGAAACAAGTAGCAGTAAGGCCCCACCAGGAAGTCCACGTAGGGCGATTCGAGAACACGTCGCAGGCCCAAATGGCCGCTGCGCTGATATTCGGAGTAATCGCTTTCCGGCCTCTCGCCGAAGAACCCCCCATTCAATGCCAGTTCCATCAAATAGCCATAGAAGGCGCCTGCCAACTTTGTCCCCTGCGTCGCCTCCTTTGCGGTACGGCAGAAATCGATGACGAGGTCAGCGCTTAGGTCCGCCAGGCACTGGTAGTAGTCGATGACGTTGCGTTCGCGCGCCGGATCGCGGAAGGTGTAGAGCTTGGTTTGAAGTTGATCCTCTTTGGAGGGAACTTCCGCCGTCTCGAAGGTGACGCGCGAATTATTCCATGCGGCCCGGAGCGCTGCGAGGTCATCGCCATAAGTGTGACGGAGCCAGGAGCGGAAGTGCCGCCGCATGGGCTGGCTATAATCACTACAAAGCGAGTACATGGAAGTCTCGCCCTTCACCCATTCTCCGGTGTGCCCGGCGCCTGGCTGAAAGGCTGTGATCCGATTGATAAGGCCGGTGCGGTTGAGGTGGGCAACGAACGCCTGGAGGAATTCGTTCACTTGCTTCCGCCATAGTTCCGAAGCGAAAGACTGGCCCACCGGCCTTCCGTCCGACGCAATCTCGCACTCCTGCGGATATGCCTTCATCCACCAGTCGCCCGGCTGGAATTCGAAGTGTAAGCGGAGGTGGAAGCGGGCAAGCGGGTCAACGTCGATAATCCTGCCGTAGCGGGCCTCCACCGTGGAGAAATCGAAAGGGTCGGATTTCCCCGCCCGGGGCTCGACCCACTCGAAATCTTTGCCCGCATCGAAGGAATAAATGTGAATCCCCGCCTTGGCCACAGCGGGGGCATGTTCGGCATCCCGCCAACCTTCGGCGGTTGGAGTGCTGACCCAGCACATCCCGGCGAAGACCGGCTCACCATTGAGGAACAGTGTCGGGGTTCCGTTATGCGGCTTAACCTGGGCCACCAAACGCCCTGCCGGTGTATTCGTCCCATCCTGCGACCCTGCCGCGACCCTACGCGCGAGTCCGGTCATTCCGGCAACGGAGAGAGGAAGCGCTTTTAGAACATCGCGTCTTTTCATGGAAGGTGAATTTCCTTGGTTTGTTGAAGGCCTTCATCGCCTCAACACGGACCGGCGCCGTTTGAAGATATCACCAGGGGCATCCAGCGGTAAGCAAAAACACCGATAGCGGGCCGACTGGAGTACTGCTTCCAGCCGGCCCGCTATCGGAACATCAAGCTATTCTTCGGTTAGGACCTGAGTTACCACTTCAGTCTCAGGCCGAATTGAACGACGCGCGCGGTATTGACCTGGCCACCGACATCACCGAAGCCGGCCCCGATGGTCGGCTCATTGGCATAGGCGCCCTGGTTTTCGCCAAATACCGTGCGGTTGAAGATGTTGAAGAAATCCGCGTTGAATTGCAGATCCCAGGACTCATGAAGCTGCCACACCTTCATGAAGGAGAGGTCCTCATTTGGCCAGCGGAAATCCCGGACCGCGGCCTCGGTGGGCGTCTCCGTTCCGTAAGTCCACAGAGGGGGCTGGAGGAAGGCGGGGGGATTGAACATGCTATCCGGGGTACCTCCCGCCGGTCTCGGATCAAAGTGGTGCGTCTCATGGCCACGGAAGCCTCTGGCACTCCAGTTACCGTGTTGGGCTCCTGCCAGCCGTGGTCTTCCAACACATAGGTCGTGTCTCCGGCTTCGATATTCATCGGCCGGCCACTCTGATAGCGCAGAATGCCCGAGGTTTTCCATCCACCCAAGATCTGGTTCAGAACTCCGCCATGGTTCAGGAATTTCTTCCCTTTACCCCAAGGCAGATCGTACACGTAGGCGATGGAGAGGTTGTCAGGAATATCCTCGAACGAATAAGCTTTTTGATCCTTACTGTTCCACGGCGTGGTGGTATAGAATTCGCTCGAGAAGGTGGAGAAGATGGATCCGCCATTGGTCAGAGTCTTCGACCAGGCATAGGACACGAGCAGCGTCAGGCCGTTCGAGAAACGCTTGTCCAGCTTGACCTGTAACGCATCATAATTCGACGTACCGAGAGCCTCAAAGTAGCGATGGACGCCAGCGTATTGCGGGTATTGGCGCAGGGCCTGGCCCATGGTGGCGTTGCCTGCGGGCCCCGTGTTACCTCCCGGCCCCGCACCGGCGACACCACTATAGAGCGCTTCGAAACCATAGAACGGAGAGTGATGGCCGGTCGCAGGATCAATGGGCATTGTGGCTATTCCTGGTTCGGCCTGGACTACGGGGTCGCCGATAGGCGCCAGCAAGACAGAGGTTACCCCATCGCTGGCCACTTGGTTACCCAGGGAAAGGTATTGTGGAAGCATCTCATCCCAAGGCATTACGCGGCTCGCCTCGTGCGTTCCCTCGTTCCCGACGAATGAGGTGGTGAGGACCATCGAGCCGGGTAACTGCCGCTCAATGGAGAAAGTGTAGTTCTGCATATACGGAGCATATGAGTCCTCAGGGTCAATGGAGATCAGCGTACCCGCCGAGTGCCGGGGCGTGCCGTGACCGAGTTGAGAGAGAGGACCGAAGGAAACAGGTGAGGGTCCAGGCAGTGACTGCGTTCCCCAAATGAAGCCGGGCGTTACGCCCCCATCCGGAGAAGTCCCGCTCGAAACCGTTTGATTGAATCCCTGCACCGTGGGTGAACCGGCATCACCGACTCGGTCGCCGTTGCCTTGCGCATAGAAGATGCCGTAGCCGGCCCGAATCACGGTTTTGTCGTTCAAGCTGTAAGCCAGCCCGATGCGGGGGCTGAAGTTATGGTAATAAGTGTTCATGCCCGAGGGGTTGGAGGCGCTAGCCAGTTGAAAGACCCCGGGTATGGGATTGGGAGTTATCGCCGTGTTCATCGCTTCCCCGTCAATCCAGGACTTATGATAGTACTTGTGGGTCACCGGAGTGAACAGATCCCAGCGAAGGCCCACGTTCACGGTCAGCTTCTTGCTCACCTTGAAATCGTCCTGGGCGAAAGCGGAGTAATAGCTCAAGCGCGAATAAGCAGGCGTGGTATATACGTAAGTCCGGCCCTCATCCGACCGCCCCAGAAGGAAGCTGGCCGCGGCAACGCCGGTCGAGGCGTCCCAAGCCCCCAAACCGGTCTCATTGTTCAAAAAGTTGAACCAACCGCCGCTCCCGCCGCTGCTGATGTCGTTCTCGGCTCCCTTCAAGAAGGAGAATCCGAATTTGGCGGTGTGTCTTCCTTTGATCCAGGTCAATGATTCATTGATAGCGGAGGTGTGTGCGTTGCTAAGGCCCGCCCCACCGCCGCCATCCCAGGCCTGGTTGTTGATGACGATGGCAGGAAATTCCGTTTTGTAGTTGGGCGTGACTCCCTTAATGCCCAGGTAACCGACCCAGTCCGATTTCCCCGCCCAGGTAGTGACCTCCTGGGTTCCGCTATTCCATTGGTCGAATGCCAGCGTGAGCTGGTTGATCAAATTGGGACGAGCCGTCAGGTCCCAGTTCACGCGGACGTCGCGCGTCAAGTTGACGCTCGGCTGGTCGCCTCCGCCCAGGGGAGCTGGGATCAAGGGGATATTGGGACTTTGTTGCTTACCAGTGACAAAGGTAGCTGCCAGGCGATTCTTGTCATTGAAGTTGTAATCGCCTTTGAGCCCCCATTCATCCACCCGGTTGGTGTTCGCGATGTTACTGGTGTAGTTGTTGGTGACCGCCCGTGGGTCAGAATTGGTGGGCTTGGGAGCCAAAGCAACTACTCTCTGCGAGACCGGATCGAAGGAACTCGCCGACAGGATTTTGTTGCCGCAGATGGTCGGCCCGCACGTGTCGGCCGGGTTGATCATGGTGCCGGGGTCAAAGGCTACGTGGTTTGCCGCGTCCGCTGCCGCGATGGCATTGTACTTTTCGTTCATGGCCGACATCACCGAGGGGTCAAATACGGGCTGCTGCACCCACGTGCCATTATCGATGTACCCATAGTTGGTGAAATCGCCCTGGAGCATCTGGGCCGTGGGGATGGTAGCCTCGCCGCTCGAGGCGGCTTGAACGAGACGGAAGCCGTCATAGTAGCCAAAGATAAACGCCTTGTCTTTCTTGATCGGCCCGCCCGCCGTGACGCCGAACTCGTTGTGCTTGTAAGGGGCCCGGCAGGCGTGAGGTGCCGACGCAGAGCCGCAAGTGGCCGCTCCGGAATTCGGGAAAAAGCCATTCGCGTTCAGGATGTCATTGCGGACATACTCATACCCTGTGCCGTGAATCTGGTTGGTTCCCGACTTCACCTGGAAGCTGGCTGTACCGCCACCGCTTCGGCCGTATTCGGCTTTACCGTTGGTAGACTCCAGTTTGAATTCGGAAATGGCATCAGGCGGAATCTGAAGGGCGCGCAAGTCGCCTTCCCATATTCCAATACTGCCCACATCCCCGCCATCGAGCGTTATCGATGTGCTGCTCACCATGCTGCCGCTGACCATCGTGGACATGACGCGGGTGTTATAGGCGCCCGAGGTGCCCGAATTGCCTTCCCCCGTGACGCCGGGCGAGAGCTGCATGAAGGTAGCGGGAGTCCGCTGGTCGCCAAAGCTGGTAAGGGGCAGGTTTTCCACCTCACGGTCCGTGACGGTGGTTCCGATGTCAGAAGTTTCTCGCTCCAGTTGCAGGGCCGTCGCGGTAACCTCGACGGTCTCCGTCCTGGAGCCCAAGGTAAGGGAGAAATCCACGCGGATCGTTTCACCCACATTGACCACGATGTTCGACCGCGTAGCTTTCTTGAACCCTTCCTTTTCTGCGACTAATCGGTAAACGGCTGGATCCAGCAAGGGAACCGTATACATGCCGGCCCCATTGCTTGTCACATTATTGTTAACGCCGGTTCCCGTGTTGGTGATGGTGATCGCCACACCCGGGACCACCGCGCCGCTGGGATCCGACACGATTCCCGTGATTGATCCCTTATAGACTTGTGCCCACGCAGGGCCGGTCAGCAGGAAGACCCCCATGAGCACAATAAATAGATGCTTGAAATACGACATTTTCAATCCTCCTCTAACTTAGGCATTACCCATAGCACCGACGCAAGGAAGAAGCAGAACAACAGGAAATCAAGTAAAACAATCGCTATCCTTAATAGCTCAAGATGACGTGCGCTTTATCCCATAAAGGTTATATTGACAGTATGTCTGGTGATCTCTTTCTGGGCCATCTACTAATGCATTCATTGAAACTCAGGAAGGGAAATATCATGGCGTAATTTGCTTGTCAAGTGAAAAAGATATCGTTTCATATATTGTGGAAATAAATGTCCGAGAAATTTCCATTTTCGTGTCGTGGATTCAGCGCGCCTCGCATCTAAGCCTTTTGATTAAAGTGTGATTATGATTGTCTATGTTAGCTACCTTGCATGAGGCCAAGATCTTTGATTTACAAAATCCAATACGAAACGGTTCATTTTTGGCTTGAAATCATGCGCCTTGTTTGGTATAAGAGCCGCTGATTCGATCTTTGTTTTTGTTTCATCAAAGATATTTCCAGCGAGGTTCTGTTTTGGCCACCATTCGGGATGTTGCGAAGCTGGCAGACGTTTCGCTGGGGACGGTCTCGAAAGTAATCAATGGCGTGGATTCTGTCCGCCCCAAACTCGCTGAGCGCGTCGCCGCCGCCATGCAGGCGTTGGACTATCAACCCAACCACGTGGCGCGCAGTCTGA
>PLWR01000279.1:0-10034 GCA_003165615.1 Acidobacteriota bacterium
TACTCGCCACCGCCCGGTCAACCCATACGTCAAGGCCGTATAGGTTGCCAATAGGCGGTACCGCGCCAATGTCGCAGTCTGGAAAAAGTCCGACCAGCTCACTTTCCACGAGCATTTCCAGTTGATTCACTTTCAGGGCCGATTTCAGTTCCTGAAAGTTCAGCCGGTGGGAAGCTGGCATGACAACGATAACGATCTTGTGGTCCCCTTCAGCCACCACTGCCTTCACGCACTTCTTTCCCGATACATGGAGGGAATGCGCAACCTCCTGTGCGGTAAAGGCTTGCGAATGGTGAATCACTTCGTAGAAGACATTTTGGGAGTCCAAGTAGTCGCGGATCCGTTGGGGCATGGCCATATTCCCCTCCTTTTGAAACGAATTACGACTGTTCCCAACGAAAGTACACGGCAATCGCCCTGCCAGAATTTGTCCTGTTCCCATGATTTTTGAGGGGGCGAGCTTCTGAAAGGAATTGACATATGGCCTTTTATTTTGTGATAGTTGTCAAATGGAATTGACGTTTTTTAAAAACATGAAGCTTGCAAGGTGATTCTCCGGTTAGATTGATGCGAAATTCAACGCATGACAGACGCGGATTTTTTCTCTGTGCTAGGTCATACGACGTGGTGACATCATGTCGTATACCCCACTTTGTCTACGAAGTTAGAGGTGATCTGTACGGTCAACTTGTCACTCCGTTCTCCCACCCCTGCCCTGGGAATGCGAACTGATTTTCGCCCATGCGCCCCAGATATGGGGAGGCGATTGGCCGGTTTACGCGCTTACTTTGGGCGGAGACGGCGCGGCCTCTGCCGGGTCGAGATGGATCTGATCACGGTGGGCGGCGCCCCCGGCGATGGGTGCCGTCGTCCACTCCTGGCGACTACGGTTGCGCAAGCGGGACACGCACCAGGATGGCGTCATCCACGCGCACGATCAGCTTCGAAAACCTCTCCTTGCCCACGTTTCGCATGGTTTCATAGCGCGGGTTGAGTGCCTCAACGTTCACGCGCAGCAGTGCCTTAACGTCCTTGGGCACATCGAAACTTACGCGGATATCGGGCTGCCCGTCACCATCCACGTCCACGGCGTCGGACACGTGCCCCGGCAAGGCGCTCACCGGCCTCCAATCAAGCTGCACAAACGGCCTCTCGGTCTGCAGCATATGGGGAAACACCGGCCGGTGGATGTTGATGGAATAGGCGGCGGTCTTAACCGTGCGCACCGCCGGCCCACCTGAGTACATCTCGTCCACGTGCAGGCCGAGAGAGGCAAATCCTTTCGCGAATAATCCCATCAGCAAAAAAGGCGTCAGCACTGCCGCCAGCACGGTCATGCCTGCTGCGGTGTAGCCCAGTTTTTCCCGTATTCTCATTGGCCCCTCCTAAACGAACACGTGGAGAATGGTGGCAAGGCCCTGAGCGATGATGGTGCCGCCGAACATCGTGGCCATTCCCCAGGCAGCATACAGCAGCAACAATCGCGCGCGTTCCGGCTTCACGGCGACTTCCGTCCCCTTGATATGCCACACCGCAGCGTGCTTGGGGCACGCATCCACGCACGCGCCGCACTTCATGCACGACATCAGCGTCTCGCCCTGAGCGATGGATTCGGCGGTCAAAGACATCGTCGGGCAAGCGTTCTGACAGAGCAAGCAGGGCGAGCAGCGCGTCCGGTCGATCTTCACATCGAACACGCTGGTCTTGTTAAAGATCGATTGGAAGGCGCCAAACGGGCAGAAGAATGAGCATTGGGTTCTCTTCTTCGTCAGCAAGGGCAGGACGACTACCAGCCCCGCAAACAGCGCGATGAAGATTCCGTTTTGGACCAATCCCACCGTGTTACGGGCAGCGACGTATTCCGACACTGCCTTGAAAGGGCAGAGCCAGATGCAGTAAGCCGGCTCAAACAGGGCCAGCGACAGCAGGACCATGGCCAGCAGCACGGCCCAGGGGCCATAGCGCCAGCGCGGGTCGATCTTCCGCAGCTTGGCTCGCGTGGGGAGCGATGCCATGCCTTCTTCAATTCCCCCGAAGAAGCATATATAACTGCACCAGCCTTTGCCGACTACGATCGTCATGGCCAGCCACAAGCCCGCCATGGCCGCTATTCCGCTGCCCGACATCCCTCCGCCGGGCAGGATGGAGCCGGGGAACACCACGGTTCTGGTCAGCGCCGCCGGCAGGATGAGGAGTGGTATGGGAAGGTAGCAGAAGGGTGTTCGGCCCGCGATCATTTCCTCCAGGGGGATTCCCATTGATCCCCGCATCACCATGACCGTGTGGATAAAGCCCACCGGGAACAGGATTCCCAGCGCCACAAAGAACCAGCGGCGCCATCGATAGGTGCTCCACGTCCGCATCATCATGAAAAACAGCGCAATCATGAATACGGAAGTAAGAATGCCGGCAATCAGCACCGACCGATTGGGTTGCCGGAATGAACTCGAAAAGATGAGCAGCGACCAGAGCAGGATCGGCAAGGTCAGCAGAATCGACCTGCCGATGCTGCGTGGAGCAATTTCACGAGGCGGCAGAATTCGAGCCTCAGCCGCCATATACATTTCTCCCCATCAGCATCGCCATTCCCAAAAAGACGTAATAGACGGCAATGATCACCATGGCCATGCGGGCGACGGTGGTTACGGCCTGACTGCGCCGCACGCAGCCCAGGGTCAGGAATGGCAAAAACCACACGGAAGTTCCCACGAAAAAGACCGCAAAGAACAGAATCGCCGCGGCCACGCTACCCAACTCCGCCGCCCTCACCCCGGCAATCACAAAGGGAGGGCACAGACTGAACCCCGTCAGGAAGCCCAGCGCTGCCGGACCGGTTACGCTGCGTTTTCCCGCCGCCCCCACGGTCACCAGTTCTGAACTCGCGCACGACGGGGCATGAGCGTGCCCAATCGAATACGCGTACCAAAGCAGCACGCCCGCCAGCAGCACGTGAACAACGCCCATGATGAGCAATCGCGGGGCCGGCGGAAGCGAGACCAGAGCGCCAAGTTCCCAGGCCACGGCGGCAAACAACAGGTATCCCAGAAATCGCGCTCCCAGAAATGTTGAGAGGTTGCGGGTGCTCAGTCGCACCCCCGCTTGCTCTGCCAGTAAGGAAGGAACCAGTACGGGGCCGCAGGAAGCCATGCAGGCAGGTCCGGAAGACAGTCCTAAAACCAACGCCTCGCCGAAGATGAATGACCCAGCCACGGCCGCGATTCTACCACCGTTCAGTTTAGGTTTGTGTTAAGCATGGGCGGCTCGTGCGCCAAAATGTCGCTGCTCAATAAATAGGCGTGCAGCGGGTGAGCCAGCCTGACTTCAGCATCGTCCAACTGAAGTTCGATTACAGTGAGATGGCGCAGACAGTCGCCTCATAGGAGGTGCGCCAACTGGTAAAATGGAATTTCTTTCGCTGACAGCCTGGGTGGCGTAGAATCTTCAGCGGAGCGAAGGCTGGATTCCACTTGGGGAGTCGAAGGCAATTTGAAAAGCGTGGATTCCCGCCTTCGCGGGAATGACCACCATGGCTGCCTTGACGTATCACCCGCGCCAGGGAGCACTCGCTTTGGCAAGGTACTTCGGCGCGGGGTTAGGCGTCCGTCATTCCCGCGAAGGCGGGAATCCACTAAACATCCGATGAGCCGCGAGTATTATGTTTACATTCTTGCCAGCAAGCCGAATGGGACCCTTTACATCGGGATGACCAATAATCTCGCGCGCCGGGTCTGGGAGCACCAGCAGGGCTTGCTGGAGGGTTTTACCAAGAAGTACAACGTCCATCGCCTGGTGTATTGCGAATCCTTTCCAAGACCTCGTGATGCTATCCAGAGAGAGAAATGCCTCAAGAAGTGGAATCGCGCGTGGAAGATTCGGCTCATCGAATCGGTCAACCCCGGCTGGGACGACTTGTCTCATACCGTGATGCGTATGCCCTAAAGGGTGCTGGTGTCATCTGAAATGGAATCCCTTTTGAAATATTGGTCATTCCCGCCTTCGAGGGAATGACTACCATGGCGATCCTCTTGAAAGCAAGGCGGTTCGAAAAACCGATAGTAGGCTAAGAAAGGGAAGGAAAAACACATCAAAAATGAAGGGATAACCCCAGAAGTTATTGAAAACACAGGGTCGATTTTTGGCCTGTCCGGGATAACCCCAGATGTTTAACAAAAAAAGGCAGTTATCACCGCCATCCTCAAATGTTATTGAAACGAAAGGCGATAATGGAGGGGTGGCTTGTGGCCGGCTCTCTTTGCCGGTCGCGGCCTGGGTGCGGCCAAAGCTCTTAGGGGCGAGATTTGCAGAAGCACGGGAATGACCTTGCCGTTGCTGATGATTTCATTGTGATCATACTGCGACCGGAGGTAAAGCAGCCGGGCATGGGTTTCCCGGGGAGTGAAGCTGGAAGGATTCGCCGGGATTTTCCTCCGCCGTGCCGTGCCGTAAATGCGGCGTGCAAACTGGCTGGATTGCTGCCAGGTATCACCGGCCACCAACACCATGCGGTGGGGCTTGGTGCGCGGATGAGGGCGCAGCCAGGAGCGAAACTCCGCCTGCCCGGCGTACAGACCATCCAGAAGAATCACATACTGAAGGTGCGGGTCACCCAGCCACAACAGGAGGGTGCGATAGCCCCCGCCGTGGCTCACCACCACCAATGGCCCCCGCGGCAGGGGATAGGGCGCGCGGTCCTCCACCGTGCGCATGAGATCTTCCAACGACTTCCAAGAAACATCTTGGTGATTGGACTGAGGCGCCTCGATGGCAATGAAGAGAGCATTCCGGCCGCTATCGTGAAATTGCTTTGCCAGTTGATCATCCGTCCAGGTCTGATCGACGGAAGTGAAATAGCCGTGGATGTAAACCACAATGCCGGCAGTTCGCGGGTCGTAATTCGATGGGCGCCAAAGGTTGAGTGGGCCGTGCCGGGTCTCGATGCGCAGGTGCTCTCCCCCCGCCTCAGGGGTAGTGACATCCACGCCCTCCTGCGGCGGACCACTCGCAGGGAGAGCCATCTGGGCATCGGCGTAGGCAAACAGCAATCCCGTGAGAAAAAGGACGAGGCAATGGCCCTTCATGTCTTGGCGGGGGAAGCGCGCCGGGTGACCAGCAGATGGTAAGCCCTTTTGGAATCCACGTAGCCGTAACGAAAGCCCAGTTTGCGCTGCGGCTGGCTGGCCCACAAATCCCGGAACTGGTCGTTGTACTCGGGGCTAGGGCAGTGCTCAAAGCACATGGCGCCTTTGAAACTGCCATAGGTTTCCTGGATAAAGCCCGCCTGACGGGCAATCTCCGGGGGAATTCCCGTGCCGTCGGAAATCATGAAGACCATGCTGGCGAGCAGGTAATTGCGGATGCGGGAGAAGCGGGGATTCCACAGGCAATAACTGGCGGCTTTGGTCATCGCCACGACGTGCCCCTGAGTTCGGAGATAGGTCAGGATGGGGCCGTCCTGTTTCAGGGAATCATCCCGCAGGTTTGCCCCGATGTGGCGATGGATGCGCAAGGGACCGTTGCCGCCCACCGGACGGAACACCAGTTCCGAGTTGGCGAAGGCCTCGGAGAAATCCGGCGAGGTCCACTCCCCATGCCGCGCCCGCGCCACGCGGGTTTCCATCGCGCTGACTTCCGCGGCGGAGTAATAGTGCAGGGAGCCATCCGGCTGGACGTGGAAATAGCGCAAAGCAACGGGCTCGAATCCGTGTACCGCCAGGGCCACGAGGAAATAGGAGAGCTGTCCCGGGAGATCGCCCTGCTGGGTGTCCATCAGGGTTTCGGTGGTGCTATCGTTCGCGGTCAGCAGCCCTCCCACGTTGTGGTCGATCACACTGAGGCTTTCGTCAAGCCGCTTATTATCTATCTTGGTAATACGTCTCGGATCGCCGGAGAGCTCCAGGGAAAGAGTGGTAATGCGGCGGGCGTCGGGATAAGTGGTCAGGGCCGCCAGCAGGTCGCCCCCGCCAAAGGGATAGATCACGGTGTCGGGCAAACCGCTGGGGCGCAGCGCCGCCAGGAAAGGGGTGGCGCGCGCCAGATACACGCGGCGATATCGCTCCATGCGCGCCTTGAGCGGCTGGCAATGCCGGTCCACGATTTTGGGGTCAAGGTTGGCGGGCAGGGCCGCATTGCCGCTGCAGGCGACGACGCGATAAAGGAGTTTTGCTTCCGCGGCAAAATCCTCACCTTGCGTGCCATCGGTTTGCGCCGCTGCTGGCGCGCCGGAGGAACAAATGACCAGGCAGAGGGTCGCCAGCAAAAGGCTTGCCCGCGGCATCGAGGCCGATTTCATCTCAGGTTCCAAGGTGGTCCTTTCTTGTGTTGAAACGCTCAAAATGAACGCTTGAATCAGTAGACGGTAAAGGAGCCGGATCCTATGCGATTCCCATTCACATATAAGTCGACGCGATACGTGCCATGCCTCCACATTCCGGCGCGTTGCCAGCCGCGGCCGGCATTGCAGGTATGGGTATCGGAAGGGTGGGGCATGTTCTTTTCGTTGTTTCCTGAAAAATGGCTACAAGCCACCGTTGCCGCGGTTCGGAATGGCGCCGTGCCTTTGCAACCAAGGGCCCGGACTGAAATCGCTGATCGGTCCGTCTCCAGCTTTCCGGGAGGAACAATCCAGGTTCGAGCTGATTCTATCGTAACCACCGATGATGAACAAGCCCTGGTGGGTAAACGATATCAAAGGCTGTTGCCGCGGCGTGCGAGCCACCCGGGATGCTCTCAGCCGGGTTAACTGTTAGAATCAAGCTGGCTAAGGAAGAGAATTTTCGCCTGTCAGGAAAATCCCGATGCGAAGGAAATTCGGACGCTTTCTGGATCCCACGGCGGGCCTCGGGCTCGCCCTGGGAGTGCTCGCCGTGTTGCTCAGTCCGCCTGTGGCGCAATGCCAGGCGGGACTGGTGACCGTTACGGTGGGCCCTGCCGACGCCGACATCATTGGCGCGGATAACGTCGCCATTCAGAAGGCCGTCGATCGCGTGGCGGCGGCGGGCGGCGGCACGGTGGTGATTAAGGCCGGAACTTATTTGCTTGCCAATTCCGTGCGCCTTTCGAGCCACGTCCGGCTGCGCGGCGAAGGGCCGGGGAAAACCCTGCTGAAAAAAGCTCCGGGGGTGCAAAGCAAGCTGAAGTTTGACGCTGATTATGGCGAGATGATCGCCACCGTGGAAGACGCCAGCGGCTTTGCCTACGGCATGGGTGTTACCCTTGTCGACAGAGCCAGTCCTGAGGGTTGGACGCCGAGCGTTCGCGCCATCGTCAGCATCGAGGGCAATACTCTCCGCTTCGACCGTTTCTTGCAGACGGACTATTCCGTGGCGAACCAGGGGCAGGTCTTCAATACGTTCCCCCTCATCGCGGGAATCAATGTGGAGGATGTACAGGTTGAGGACCTGAGTGTGGACGGCAGCCGCGCCGGCAGCGGCAATCTGGATGGCTGCCAAACAGGAGCGATTTACTTCTTCCATTCCCAGCGCTTGACCCTGCGCAATTGCGTGGCCCGCAACTATCCGGGAGACGGCATCAGCCTGCAGTTCGTGGAAGACCCGGTGGTGGATAACTGTGAGGCGGAGGGCAACGCCCACCAGGGAATCCATCTGGGCACGGGCGCGTTGCGGGGCATCGTGCGCGACAGCCGCGCCCACGACAATGGCAAAGATGGTCTCTATCTCTGCGGGCGTGTCCGGCAGGCGCGGTATGAGAGGAACCAGTCATGGAACAACGGCCGGGCCGGCATTTCATTAGGGCATAAGGATACAGATAATATCTTTGTTGGGAATTTATCCAGCGGCAATGGCCGGGCCGGCATTTATTTCCGCGATGAAGTGGCGGCCAACGCTGCAAGCCGCAACACGTTTGAAAATAATACCCTGGAGGACAACGGCCGCAGCGATGAGCCGGGTTATGCCATTCGGATCGAGGGTGAGACGCGCGACCTCACCTTTGTCGCCAACACCATCCGCTCTCGTCGCATCGATGGAGTCGTTGTGCAGCCGGTGGGGATTTACATCGGGCCCAAGGCAGACCTGATCATCGCTGACCAAAACTTGTTCATGGGTGAGGTGCAAAAGGCGATCGTCGATGAATCTCAGGGCGGCCACAACCAACTGGCGTTACCCCGCGGCCAGTAATACGAGGTCGTTCCCTACTTGAGCGCCTTCTTGAGTTGGGCTTCCCATTTGGGGGTTACGACGGAGGTGAAAATGAAGAGGGGATAGAGTTCGGCAAAGATGCGTTCAACCACTCCGGCAAAGGCGGCAGTTCCGAGCCCGCGCGAGTTGGGAAGGAAGACCTTACGCACCACCCAGGCTTGGAGCGTGTGCCAATCTTCCTCGCGGCGCGGCAATCCAGGGTATTGAGCCCAATCGCCTTTTTCTTCGCGGTGCCAATAGGTTTCATACCGCCGGGATCGAATGACATGGGCAAGAAGAGCTGCAAAGATTTCAGGGTGCGCCGCAACGCGCTTGCGGAACGAGGTTTCAAGTGCTCCCTTGGGTCCGCGCCAACTGCCGTAGATGGAGAAGCCCACTGTCAGGCAATCGGCCGAGAGCCCAACGTATAATCGGCCCGCATGGCCACGGTCATGGCGGCCGTCGTAAGCGTAGAGGTAGTAATTCGATTTGTAGGGGCTTTTATCTTTGCTGAAGCGGATGTCGCGGTTGATGCGGGAAAAGCTGCCGGTGGTTTTGCCCCCAACTTCGAAATGAGGGTTGAGCTTTAAGAGGGATGGCTTGAGCGCTTCCAGCAGGCCGCGAAAGGCGCCAACGACGTGCTGGTCGTAGCGGGCGCGGTTAGCGTCGAACCATGCCTTTTGGCTGTTGTGCGCAAGCTCCTTGAAAAAGAGAAACGAATCGGCCGTGAATCCTTGGAAGGTGTTTTCCACAATAATCTCCTGATAACGGCCGCTGGCTGAGAGCGGCACTCCACGCCTTGTCCTGTCATTTCGCTTTCTGATTGACAGGAGACAGACCCTCCGTCGGCCAGGCGAAATCGCGGAATTCGCCCGTGTGGTCGAATGCGCCCAGCGGGATGGGCTGCAAGGGATCGATCGGAATGCCTGTGCTACGGACGCGCGCCAGCACCTCCGCTTCGTGGATGCGCGACGCGTCATATTCGACGATCAGGTCCTGACCTTCGAAGGAGAGCCCGCGGATTCCATATACGGTGGAGAGCCGCGAGAGATGCTCAAAATCCTTCGTCGTTAGTTTCTTCTTTACCTTATAGCGCGTTTTCAGAAAGGTCATTGACTCACCTATTGACGTGCCAGGGGCTACGTGCCGGGACCGAAAGTCGAAACTCGAAACTCGAAATTCGGCGTAGGGCTGACGAGTTTCGAATTTCGATTTTCGAGTTTCGTCATATCTCGGCGTTGCGCAGCCGCAAAGCATTGCTGATAACCGAAACCGAGCTGAACGTCATGGCCGCCGCGGCGAGCATGGGGCTCAATCGCCAACCCAGCAGAGGATAGAGCACGCCTGCCGCCACCGGTACCGTAACCACATTATAGACGAAGGCAAAGAAAAGGTTTTGCCGGATATTGCGAAGCGTGCTGCGGCTGAGGCGCCGGGCGCGAACGATGCCGCGCAGATCGCCCTTCANNGGCGCGTCATTGACGCCGTCCCCGGCCATAGCCACGATGCGGCCCTCCGCCTGAAGCTGTTTCACGATCTCGCTTTTGCGCGCGGGTTGGACTTCCGCCTCGAAGGCATCGATTCCCAATTGTTCGGCCACCGCTTCCGCCGTCTTGCGGCTATCCCCCGTGAGCATGACGATGCGCAAGCCTTCCTGATGAAGAAGTTGTAGGGCTTCGGGCGTCGAGGTCTTAATGGGATCTTTCACCGCCAGCACTCCCGCCGGGCGCTGGTCAACTGCAAGGAAAATGACGGTCGATACCTCACGGCGCAAATCCTCAGCCTCATCCGGCAAAGTGCCGGGAGAGATCGCGAGCGAATCAAAAAGCGCAGCGTTCCCGAGCGCCACTGCCCTGCCCCCCACTGAGCCCGTCACGCCTTGGCCGGTGAAAGAGCGGA
>PLWR01000279.1:10100-10334 GCA_003165615.1 Acidobacteriota bacterium
TGGACATGGGCGTGGCCAGTCCCAAAGCGCACGGGCAGGCAATGATCAATACGGCGACAGCGTTGATCAACGCATAGGCAAGGCGCGGTGGCGGACCGAAAAACGACCAGGTGGTGAAGGTGAGCGCCGCAATGCCTATTACCGCAGGGACAAACCATGACGCCACAACGTCCGCCAGATGCTGGATGGGGGCGCGAGTACGCTGTGCTTCGCTAACCATCGCCACGATTTGCG
>PLWR01000751.1 GCA_003165615.1 Acidobacteriota bacterium
ATTCGCGATGATCATTTGAGCGAAGCCCGCGCATTGCTCGAGAGACTGGGATTCACGATCGGTGACTCCTTGGACCCGCCGCGGCTCGGGGCAGCGCAGGACCCTGCGAAGGATTCGCAGTCGGTCATCCTTCGGATCAGGTCGGATCCGAAGCGACGACGCGGACCATAAACTCAAGCTGGACTATATGATTTTCGGGGCATACGCAATACCGTCGAAATTCGTCCACCCCACATTATTCGGAACCCCCAACCGATCAAAAGAAGCGCCACCGCACATGTACAGCACACTTAAGGTTACGCATTGTCTGGTGGTAGAAACCGTGCTGGTGCATCAGCGGTACTTCCATGGTGACGCGTTCCCACGGAACACACACCGCGTGACATCCGAGAGATGGAGGCCGAAGCCATTGCCTTACTCTGCTGTGAGTCCCTTGGCCTACCGGGAGCGGAGTACAGCCGGGGTTACATCCAATCATGGGGCCAAGGCCAGACGTTTACCGAGCGTTCCGCCCAACGCATCTTCCGCGCCGCCGACCAAATCCTCCGCGCAGGCTATTCCGGTGAGTGAGGCCCGCCGAAAAACGGCGCCTTCCGCCCCCACACGGGCAAACTCGCAAGGGTGACCTTGTCTCTATAGACCGGTCGGTTCTGACATGTCTCGACCTGTAAAAAATACTTGGCAAGCGCCGTGCTGGAGTTCCCCTCGCTTGGTACCCACCCCATTTTGACGGTTTTCCCTCGTATCGCCAGATCGCGCTTGGGGGGAAACCCGGACCGAGAATTCGGTTGTCACGTTTGTCAACCGGTGAAAAATAGTTGGCACGCGGCGTGCTGGAGTCCGCTTCAATTCGTCGTCCCCACTGAAACGCGGTTCTCCAGTTTGTCGACCGGTGAAAAAAATTGGCAGGCGAAGTGCAAGTGGCCGCTTGTAATCCCACGATCAGGTTTGGCAGAAGTTTCTATGCACAATGCGTCCCTTCAAGGAGCGTCTACTGTGTGCGCGCCGACCTTACAGTATGGACGACGCCTGAAACGGCCGGAGCTGGCTCTTGGCCGGCTTTCGATTGTGCTTGGAGCTTTGCGGAGGTGCAGTAAAATAGGGTCGTGGACACCCCTGTCATACTGCCTGTCTTCCAGCAAACAGGCGTGAATCAGCATTCACCCGCCGAGGCCAAAATCGCCCTCTTCCGTTCTCTGTTTCATGGACGCGAAGATGTTTACCCGCGTCGCTTCGAAAGCCGCAAGACGGGCAGGGCTGGCTATTCGCCAGTGTGTGGCAATGAGTGGGTCCAGGGCATCTGCGAAAAACCACGGATCAAATGTTCCGAGTGTCCCCACCAGCGTTTTCTTCCCGTAAATGACGATGTGATTCGCTGGCATCTGCGGGGTCAAGACGACCATGGCCGTGATTTCGTCATGGGCGTTTATCCGATGCATCTGGATGAGACCTGTTTTTTCCTGGCGGCCGATTTTGACAAAGCAACATGGCAGGATGATGTCGCCGCGTTTTTGGAAACTTGCCGTCAAATGAACTTGCCAGCAGCCTTGGAGCGATCGCGGTCGGGCAGGGGCGGGCACATTTGGTTCTTCTTCAACGAAGCCGTTCCTGCTATCTTGGCGCGCAAGTTGGGGACGCACATTCTGACGGAAACCATGGAACGCCGTCCCGACATCGGGCTGGATTCGTACGACCGTTTCTTCCCCAATCAAGATACTCTTCCGCAAGGCGGCTTCGGAAACTTAATCGCCTTGCCATTACAGAAGCGGCCGCGGGAATCGGGGAATAGCGTTTTCCTGGATGAGCGATTTACGCTGTTCCCCGACCAATGGGAGTTCTTGTCCTCGATCCGCAGAATTAATCGCAGTGAAGTTGAAGAAAGGGTCCGTCTTGCTGAGGCGAAGGGACAGGTTATTGGCGTCCGGTTAGCGCCTGAGGGCGATGAAGTCGAAGCGGCGCCGTGGATGGCTCCGCCCTCACGGCGCAGGAGAGATGCTCGGATCGCTGGTCCGCTGCCGAAAACATTAGACCTCACTCTCGGCAATCAGATCTATATCGCGAAAGAGGCGCTGTCCCCGGCCCTTCGCAACCGATTGATCAGGTTGGCAGCGTTCCAAAATCCCGAATTCTACAAAGCGCAGGCTATGCGGCTTTCGACCTTCGACAAGCCTCGAATTATCGCTTGCGCCGAAGATCATCCCCAGCATATTGGATTGCCACGCGGCTGCCTGGATGACCTGCTTCAAACCCTGTCGGCCTTGAACATCAAGCCAGTTGTCCATGACCAGCGCAACTGTGGCGAGCCGCTGGACGTGACATTTCAGGGTGAACTGCGTCCCGAGCAAACCGTTGCCGCCCAGGCCATGCTTGCCCAAGACATGGGGGTGCTGGCCGCCACCACTGCGTTCGGAAAGACCGTGGTGGCCGCATGGCTGATCGCCCAACGCGATGTCAATACGCTCGTATTGGTGCATCGACGGCAATTGCAACAGCAATGGGTCGAGCGGCTTTCTACCTTCTTGGGAATGCCGGCTCGCGCCATCGGCCGGATTGGCGGGGGCCGCAAAACACCCACCGGCCTCCTCGACGTGGCGGTGATCCAGAGTCTGGTCCGAAACGGCGTCGTCGATGATCTGGTAGGCAATTATGGGCACCTCATTGTAGACGAGTGTCATCATCTCTCTGCCCAAAGCTTTGAATTGGTTGCACGTCAGGCCAAGGCGAAGTTCGTCACGGGTTTGTCGGCCACCGTTGCGCGGAAAGATGGCCACCACCCGATCATTTTTATGCAGTGCGGCCCTGTGCGTTATCGGGGTAATACGAAGCGACAGGCGGCGGCTCATCCCTTTGAGCATACGGTGATGGTTCGTCCGACGGACTTTCGTCCGTTACGACCGGCTAATCCCAATGTGCGGCAACAATTCCAAGAACTCTATCAGGAGCTGATTGCCGATGAAGAGCGCAATCGGCTTGTCCACCAGGACGTGATCCGAACCCTTCGGGAGGGACGGTCGCCGCTGGTGCTGACCGAGCGAAATGAACATTTGGATTCTTTGGCAAAGCAGTTGGGACCCGAGGTGCGACATCTCGTGGTGCTCCGAGGCGGGATGCGCAAGAAGGAACTTGACGCGCTCCCTGCCCGCTTGGCTGCCATTCCTGCGGATGAGGCTCGCGTAATCTTGGCCACTGGCCGTTATGTGGGCGAAGGTTTCGATAACGCCCGGCTCGACACCCTATTTCTGACGCTGCCTATTTCCTGGCACGGGACCATCGCGCAATACGTGGGTAGGCTGCATCGCNNTCCCGAGTGGAAGAGCCAATACGCCGCCAGTGTGCGCCGCTTGGTGCGCGATGGCGTAGATTCTCCGCTGGCAAATCTATTTGTCGACGTTGCCGGAATGCCACCTCCGAATGCCGAGGGCGTCAATCGAGCGCGAAGCGCCAGCGAGGCATTTCTATATCGGCGGCTCGAAACCTTGGCCGCAACGACCGGAAAGTTTCGATTGAATGCGGAGTTGCCGATTCCGTTTGATGGCTGGGGCCGCATGGAGGTCGATTTGCTGTGCGCGCCGTCGCGAATCGCCATCGAATTGGACGGCAGCCAGCATCTGGGCGACGCGGACGCCTACCGGCGAGATCGTCGTAAAGATGTCTTGCTTCAGATGGATGGTTATCTGGTGCTCCGGTTCCTTGCCGCAGACGTCGGCAAGTCTCTCGATCAAGTTCTGGATGCCATCTTGCGGGCTTTATCACATCAAGACGCTAGAAACTGAACTGCTGGAGAGGTTCCGAGGGAGGTTCCCAATGGGTGCGGAGCAACTCTTAGATCTGAGGAATCTTCGTGGGGGGGGACGAGGCGAGGACGTCGCGGAGATATGTCTGGAAGTTCACGCGAAGCAACCAAACAAAGACAAATACATTGTTCGCATGAGCGTATTGCTTGTTGCCGCAACATCCATCGAGGCTGGAGATTTTATTCGGAGGTCTCCGTGCAAGTGCGGGTCCACAAGAAAACGGCGGCTGGTTGACTCTGGTCAGCCAGCCGCCGCGCCCTCTCCATCTGGAGGTCGGTTCTTACATTTGTCGACCGGTGAAAAGTACTTGGCACTCGGCGTGCGTGAGTTCGCTTCGCTTGGTCCCCGCCCATACCCTGGAGTGGCGCCGGAGGGATTGCGCCGAAACGCAATTATGCACCCCCTAAGACGCAACCCTGGCGCAATCCAGGTTACAGAGTGGCGAGATTTCAATAGGGTATAATGCGCCGACGATTGCGTCTGAATGGTGCTTTGGCGCAATTTCGGTGCAATTCCGACGCAAGCGTAGTGTAAAATAAGGATGGTCCCAACCCCCTTCCGCTTGCGGCTCGCGCGGCACGGAGAGGGACATTCCAATTGGGCGGACCATCAAAGTCGGTAGTGTCCGAGGAGGTTAGCTTCTTGGGAAAAGAAACACAGCATATCGAAGCAACCGAGGGAATAGAACCTGGAAGGATGGCACAAGCGGCCCAAAACGAGGCAGCAATCCGGCTTCTCCACCAATGGTTGGAAGATGAGTCGGGTTACGACGAGCGCGTATGGCCTGGCTTGAAAGACGCTATTGAAGAGGATCGCCTCTCCTTCCGCAAAAGGTTCAGTGATTGACTGTGGCGAGCAGAATTGTCCTTGACACCGGCCCCCTGGGCAAGATTTCCCATCCCCGCCCGAACCGCGAGATCGCGAATTGGCTTGAACGCGTCCTGAGAGAAGGCGCGATTGTTTACATACCGGAGATCGCGGATTACGAAGTGCGTCGCGAGCTTATCCGTGCGGGCCTCCAGGAAAGCGTCAACCGGCTTGATCGTCTCAAGGCCGTTCTGAACTATCTTCCGATTAACACGGAGGTGATGCTGAAAGCCGCGGAGCTGTGGGCTCAGGCTCGGAAGCGAGGTACCCCTACGGCCGACCCGAAAGCGCTCGATGCCGATGTCATCCTGGCCGCCCAAGCTCTTCAAGTTACAGGCTCAGTCGCAACAGAAAATGTCGAGCACCTGACTCTCTTCGTCGATGCCAAAGACTGGCGATCTTTCTAAAACTATGCTCATCCTTCCACTTTGCACCTGCGGTGGGCGTGGGGACCAGTGGCGGCGAGCCGGACACTGTTATTCGCCTCTGTTGTGCACGACCCTTCGGGCCATCCTGAGCGGTTCCCGTGCCATCCGTATTAAACCCAGTCTGTCAAATTCATCCTCGTCGCCGATTACAAACACTTTTTCACCATTCTGCACACTCGTGAGGAAGTGGTGCTGGACCTTGATTTTGGATCGGAATTCGGCGGCCGAAAATACCGTCGGATTAATTTCACGGCCCAGTGTCTTTTGGGCCTTTTCCAGGGCGGAAACGACTTCGCCGAAGCCTACGGCACCTATTACCATCAAGTCCGCATCGCTGCTGCTTCTCTGCTCGGTTCTGGCCACGGAACCATAGATGAAGGCTACCGTGATGCGGGCGGCCAAGGGCGCCAGCGCCTGGCGCAGCACATCGCCAACCCCAGCGGTTTTGACCACCAGGCTCTTGAGCTCCGCGAAAAGCGGGCACTGGGGGTTGGCCTGGTAATAGACTTGCCGCCCCCGCGCCGTGCGCTGGATAATCCCTGCCCCTGCCAAGCGTGCAACCTCCCGCTGGACGGCTCCCAATCCCAGGCCAGATGACCGGACCAACTGCCGGAGGTAGTAGGCTTCGTCGGGATGCCCGTAAAGCTGGGCCAGAATTGTCCGCCGAGTGCGGCCAAACAACGCGATGGACAAATTCGAGTCGGGGGGCGCTGTACTCATATTGGGTACGATTGTAACCATTGGGGTTACAACTGTCAACCGAACCTACCGACAGGAATTTATCCGGAGTGCGGGCGCTCCTATATCACCACAACGCCGGTGTGACATTGTTCCCCCAATAGCTTAGCTCGGGCCACCCGCAAGCGAAACGGTGGTGGCGCGGGTCCAGCTGTCGGTGCTCACAATTGTCGACCGGTGAGAAATAGTTGGCACGCGGCGTGCAGCGGTTCGGTTCATTCGGCCCCCTCCCTTTCGGAAAACGCGGTTGTCAAGTTTGTCGACCAGCGGAAAAAAGCTGGAAGGCAAAGTGCTCGTGGCCGCTTGCAATCCCACGATCAGGTTTGGCGGAAGTTTCAATACACAATGCGCCCCTTCAAGGGCGTCTACTGTGCGCGCGCCGACCTTAATTCAAACTGAATACCTTCATGATGGAGCAGATAGGAAACCGTGTTTGGAATCGCTGCCGTATTGAAATTTGAATCGAACCCAAATCGAACCCAAATCGAGGCTCGCGATAGGGCTACAAGCCCATATTTGTTGGGTCGTATTCCTAACTCTCACTTGCAAACACATTTGGGTTCGATTTGGGTTCGATAAGTTTTTCCATACGTTCCTGACCGCTACTTACGGTGTCTCAGGCTTGCTATGCGTACCGCAGAATGTTTGACTTAGCCTGAGACGCTCGATCTCATAACCCAAAGGTCGCTGGTTCAAATCCAGCCCCCGCAACCAAACGCCATCATAGAGTTACAAGCCATAACGAAATCCTAAAAAGTACCAGTTGGTACCACTTGGGGACCGGAGACGGTCCCTTCTGTGTTTGTACCGCCCAACAATTCTTTGACAACTTTACTTGCTGCTTCCCTTTTTTGTGCTGAAACAGCCTGTGTGTAGGTGTTCAAAGTTGTGGAAACATTGGCGTGCCGCAACAGCTCTTGCTGCACTTTCACGTCAGTTCCATGAGCCCTCAGGAGGGTTGAGTAACTGTGCCTGAGGGTGTGCCATCCAACCTTGCCTTGAATATTGGCCGCCTTTGCCGCTGGCTTGATGTGGTCTGCAAGGATGGTTTCTTGCCAGCGGGGTTTTCCTGAATCACCGGCGAAAACGAAGTCCGTCGGCTGAACATAGACTGCCCGTTCCTGGGGAAGCCCTACGAGCCCAATGCCGTCGTCAAGAACGATGTCGAGTTCATCCTGATGCTGCGGAAGCCGGGCGGGTACCGGCAGCCTACCGGCGAGCAGCGGGAAGCGTCCAGGCTTGCAAAACAAGAGCATCAGGAGTGGTTCCGCCAGATATGGAACGGCCCCAGGGGAGAATCCACAAGGCACCATCCGGCGCCGTTCCCGGAGGAGCTTGCGTATCGCCTAGCCCGGATTATTCATGAGGGACGCCCGTGAAAAGCAGCTTCAAGAACGTTTCTCACAGAGTTCACAGAGTGATAAAGGTATCGGTAGGGCAACGATTGCCAGACCGTCCTCGGTCCCGCGGTAGTTGTCGCTATTAGTCATGTGAGCGTCCTGGCGGGCCTGCCCGATTAAAGCGTCAAGCCCTTTCGGACGCGTTTCGTCAAGATCCAGGTACGGTAGTAACGCCCCCGGAATCTTTTCCGCAGGAAAGCGGACGATGCGGACTTTCGTCTTTAGATGTGGCAATAGGAAACGTGCAATGGCATCAAACGCATACTCCTGCGCTGCGATTGAAACCGCGGCTGCGCCACCACCGAATTTCCACTGCATGAGGCTGCGGTGGCGGGCTTCCCTTGGGATGACTTCTCCCTCTGGTTTGCCACAAGTGCCGAGGCAGAAGATCTCTATGTCCTCATCGCAGCCTGGGGCGAGCCGAAGCGCTTCCGTCAGCGTCACTAATACTGGGTTGTTGGCCCATAACCCTCCTTCCGTGAAGACATCGCACGTACCGGATTGGCAATGATCGATTATTGCCAACGATCGATAGAGGGGAGCCGCACTGCTTGCCAGACACACATCCACCAGAGTGCGCCCATCATCGCGGTGATCAGAATGCTGATCGTGCGGTGTCTTGAACACCCAGCTGCGATATGTGCTCATACTTACAGCAGGAATTGCCAGCGCTATACCGCGATTGGTCCAGACCTGCTGGAGGGTTGTTGTATTGAAGATCTGTTCAAGATGTTGCCTCAGTGCCGCCTCGCCGCTTGCCAAAATGGCCGGGCGCGTAAACAATTGGGGGATAAGGTCCCAAACTCGGTTGGTGAGCTTCTCCGGGAAGACTTCGGCGCCATGCTGGCGGTACAATTCCATCATCTTCCGTGGTGGGATGCCAGTTGCCAACCCGCATCCAACAATGGCCCCCGTGCTAGTCCCGACGATCAACTGAAAGGCTTTGCCAATATCCAACCCTTCAACCTTTCGGCGAGTCGAATACGCAGCTTCAAGCTCCGCCAAGTATGCGGCTGTATAAAGGCCTCGCATTCCCCCACCATCAATACTTAACGCTCGAAACATACTCCCTCCTGCCTCAATGAAGCTGATGAACCAGACTGCAGCAGATGCTATCCAATGCGGTGATAAACATACTCGACGCCTCCTGTCTCGGCAGTCCGTTCGCGACGCAGTAAGTACCCTTGTTGCCAAAGCTGCTTGAACTTGTTACTTGCATTTGTAAGCGATACATCTGGCATGGCGTTTACGAAATCAGCCACCCGCACACTAGGTCTTGTAAGCGCAAACCGGAATGCATCAACTGTGCCTGCGCTAGGCTGGGGTCCTATTACAATTGGCTCTGCGGCCCGCCAGACTACCAACGGCTGTGCGGCCTTGTTAGCGGCTGCATCGCAGTTCTCGATCATGTCGTCATCGGTCATATCCACGAAGCAAAATCCTTTGTGTCCTCTGTACCGTCGTGCAAGCTGGACCACAGTTTCAGAAATGAAAGACATGTCAACCCGATCAACACCGGACATTGACACCCGGAAAATCATTGTTCCGGGTTGCGATTCAATAAGGTGGAGGAGGCACGGGTAGACGATGCGTCCCTCTTCCCGGCCCCATCCTTCCGGCCGAGGCATGCAGGAGCTCAGCCGAATCACCCCAGTCTCGTTCATCAGCTTAAGTGAACCAGAATATCGAGCGATTGTCAAGTTCTATTCCTTCCCCGGCAAATTAGTCTTGAAGGTAAAGCAAATGTGGGTTCCCCAAATAAGAGGGAGTCGTTCAAAACAGTAAGCAGTATTAAGCTGATAGCCGCCCGATCCCGGGCTAAGCAGGACTCGGATTGTAGGAAGCCGAACATCTAGATCGGCCCTATACTTCATTGCCTTGGCAGCACTTCCCTTTAGGCCACAACCGCGGTCGGCACCGTGCCGCGATAGTCCTTGGCGAAATACCTCGACGAGGAGCTTAGTGTCTGACAAGCCCGTGAGCGCCGGCGACTCGCGACCGAGAACTGGACGAAGGGTTTGCATGATTCCTAGAGACTCATCCGGAAAGTC
>PLWR01000118.1 GCA_003165615.1 Acidobacteriota bacterium
CGGCGCCGACGCCACGCGCATGTACGCATTGTTTGCCGCGCCCCCGGACCGCGACCTCGACTGGCAGGAGGACGGCGTGGCTGGGGTGAGCCGCTTCCTGTCCCGTGTATGGCGGCTGGTCACAAAATACGCGCCTGTGGCTCGATCGGTCCCACAGAATCAGTCCGAAACTCAAAAGGGCGGAGCCCTGCTGCGCAAGCTGCATCAGACCATCGCCAANNACCTGCGTGGCGGCCATCATGGAATTTGTGAACGAACTGCAAGCCGCGGACGCGCAAATCGCTGCAGGCGAAGTGCCGCCGCAAGTAGTGCGAGAACTGCTGCGAACACTGGTGCTGCTTCTAGCTCCCTTTGCACCGTATCTTGCGGCGGAGTTGTGGGAAGAACTCGGCGAGGAAGGTTCGATACTTCGCGCGCCCTGGCCCGTGAGCAACCCCGAACTGGCCAAAGAAGACGAGCTGGAGATTCCGGTGCAGATCAACGGCAAGCTGGTGACGGTGGTGCTGGTAGACGCCGATGCCGGCCCAAAGACGATTGAAGAGGCCGCGCTGGCCGATGAAAAAGTGCAATCGCGCATCGCGGGCAAGACGGTAGCCAAAATCATCGTAGTGCCGGGAAGAGCCGTCAACCTGGTGGTGAAGTAGAGTGGCCGCTCCCCTGCGCGGAACCCAATCGCTCGTGGGACAGATGGCCTGGGTATTTGCGCGCCCATTCCTCACCGTGATCGAGGTGGGCTGGCACGTGCTCTTCGGCGTGCCGCTGGTGACCGTCTGCTGGATAGGGGCGCAGCGGATACTAACGGTACTTCCGCTTGATGCCGCCGGGCTGACGGAGATCGATTCGCAGAACCCGTGGGTTGCGGTCGTGCAGATTACCGACGCATGGGCGCATTACCAGCCGCACGTGGTGGCCGTGCTGTGTTGGCTTCTGCCGGTGGGAGCGCTGGCCTGGGTGGTCGTCTCCGGATTCGGCCGCAACCTGCTCTTGAAACGTATGGAGCCTCGGCTGCCCTTCCGCCCGTTGCAGATGATGGCCTTGCAGGCCGCATGGCTGGCGGCGCTGGGCGCAACCTGCTGGGGATGGTTCCGCTCCCTCCAGTGGGTGGCGGCTACGCACATTCCCTCTGTCGGCGAGCCGGATCTGGTGGGTTACTTTTGCTGGGTGATCTTTCTTACGCTGGGCTTTTTCACTGCGTGGGCGCTGGTGAACTGGGCGCTCTCGATTGCGCCGTTGTTGATGCTTCTTGAAGATTGCTCCGTAGTCTCCGCTCTTGGTCGAAGTCTAAGGCTAGGAAAGGCCTTCACTTCCAAGCTGGTCGAGATCAACCTGGTGATGGGCATCGTAACGTTAGCCCTTATCGTGCTGGCCATGGTGCTGTCTGCCGCGCCTCTGCCCTTCGGTGACCAATTGGGCACCGATACTCTGCATTGGATCACTGCTTTGGCCGCTATCTTCTATTTTGTTGCCAGCGACTATTTTCAGGTGGTCCGGCTGAAGGGATTTGTGGAGTTCTGGAAGATGTTTCGAGGCGGCGAGTCAGCAAGTTAATGGAATCCAAGGCCTCAAAATAGAGACCAGGGATTCCAGATTAATTCCAGCGAGTTGAGAGTCGAGCCAATGCTCAAAATACTTTCATGTTGATGGTCAAGTATTTCTTCGGGTTCTCGCGGAAGCCTTTCACCAACTGCTGAGCCTGGTCCAGAGTCTGATCGGCGTGGTCATAGAAGGAGCGGTTTTGGACAAACTGGCCCAGCGAACCTTTGCCTTCATCCACGCCCTTGAGGATTGAGTCCAGGTGGGTGATGGTATCGTCGAATTTCTTCGCGAATTCGGGGTCTCTGGCCAACTTGCCCACGGCGCCATGGCCGGCGTTGATCTCTTTGACCAATTCATTGGTGTTGGCGATGGCGGAGTTCAGGTTCTTATAGAGCGTGTCGTCCTTGAGCAGCTTGCCGGCGGTGCCCTGGCCCTCGTCCAGACCTTTGGTGATCCTGTCCAGCCGATCGACGGCATCGTTGGCGCGTGTGTAAAGCGTATCGTCTGTGATCAGCTTGCCAATCGAGCCTTTGCCCCCGGCAATGTCGGCAGAAACTGTCTGAAGATTGGTGGCGATCTGGGTAATCTTTCGGGCGAGTTCGGGATCGTTGATCAACATGCCTACTGTTCCGCGCTTTGAATTGAGTGAATCCACCAGGATCCCCACCTTGCGCGTCAGCGTATTGATCCCCTCGATGGAGACCTGGCTGGTGCGGATCACATCGGAAATGCTGGGCGAGCCGACGGCCTTGAGTTCGGCGTTCTCGGCCGGAGTGGGACCGCTGGCGTGGGCCGAGTTGAGATCGATGAAGCTGTCGCCCAGCACGCCGGCCTGCGCAATCGAGGCGGTCGAGTCGGTATGCAGATCGTGGAGAAATTCCTGTCCCACCTGCATGGATACCTCGACAGGAGTGGGGTTGCGCTGGGGCATCACGCGGACGTGGATCACGTTGCCGATGGTGACGCCCTCAAGAGTGACCGGCGCTCCATCCTTGATCCCCGCGGCATTTTCAAAATAGGCGCGGAGCTTGATCTTGCGCGCAAACAGCCCGCCTGTGGAGCCNNCTTTGCGGCTTGGCACGGGACTCCTTTTTTATTGAAGATTGGCCTGCAGGGGGACGCCTAGAGAATAAGAGAATAGCAGAAAGCACAAATTTATTGTTTATTTTCTATCACTACACTGGCCATGGCCAAATCAGCGGTATGGGTAATGGAGAGGGCGGCCCTGGCTACGCCCAGTCGTTCCGCAATCTGGGCGGCTCGACCGTGAAACCGCAGTGTGGGCCTTCCGCTGGGTTCGCGGCCCACCTCGATCTCCAGCCAGCTTACACCGTAACTGATCCCTGTTCCCAGCGCCTTGGCTCCTGCCTCCTTGGCGGCAAAGCGAGCCGCAAAGCTCTCGGCGGAGTTGCGCTTGCGCAGGCAATAAGCTTGTTCCGCGGCGGTATACACGCGGTCGAGAAAGCGCTTGCCGTGGCGATCCATTGACTGCT
>PLWR01000588.1 GCA_003165615.1 Acidobacteriota bacterium
GGAGTCAAGTACATACCCACCTGGCGTGATACTCCCGGGCGCCGCCCCGTCCTTGGGAGGGACCCCAGGTTGGAACCAGGCCGTGGTGTTCAATGGCTGAGGTGCAACCTCCGGTCCGCATGCGTCTCCCGCCACCAGCCGGGGAGCGCGGCAAGATCAAGCCCAACAAATCCTGCACAATGGTTGCAATATGTTGCGCAAATTTATCCACATGAAGAGTATAAGTCATTGATTTGGCGAGCCGGAAACTTTGGTACTAAAAGTGCAGCGCATTACAGTGATAGTGGGCTTTTCACTCGAAATTGATGAATTTTCGAGGGGAGGATTCTCGGTAAGACCCCCCGGGCCCAGGAACTTAATCAACTTGTTGAAGAGGAGTGTGGCGATATGCGTCTACTGACTCGGATCGGATTGCTCTGTGGAATCTTGTTGGCAAGCTCCGGGATCCTCCTGGCCGACGCTTGGGATTGGGAGTTCATAGTCGGGGGCGTGAGCTTCACCGAGAATAGCAACAACTATTCGATCGATTTCACCACGCTGCCCTCGCAAACCGTCATCACGAGCTCGGCTTACTCTGCCGACGGGGTCACTTTCGAAACCCAGGATTCATTTAACAATTTCGGCAATCCCTCGACTGCCGATCAGTCTGAGTGGGCTGCCGGCCTCACCAATTCTCAAACGGGCGACTACCCCACGACCGAGTTTCTTGACATTTTCTTTACCAACGGGGCCAGCAATGTTTCCTTCACGCTGGACAACGCGGGGTACGAATCCTCGGGAAGCGGGCAGCCCAACTACACTGTCCACTATGGCAGCGGCCCATCCCAGAACGTTGTGCTTGATTCCTCCTACTGCTGTGGTTATGGAAATGTCAGTGTGAGCGGTTCTGACGTCACCGAAATCCAGGTCGCCAATCATTCACAGGCGACGGCTCCGGAGCCGGGCACGCTGATGCTTCTGGGCGTCGGACTGCTGGGATTGTGGGGCGTGCAACGGCGCAAGCTCCTGGCCCTGTAACTTCCAACTCAATTTCGATCAGGAAAGGCCTCCAGTCCATGACGGGAGGCCTTTTTTGCGTAAGGGAGCCGCTGCCTCTCCGTGTGCCGTGGTATATAATGGCGTGACGCTCCGGAGGAGTGACCGCCCCCCGGGTCGGGCGGTTCCAATTCAAGGTGAGGATGCCGATGGCCACAAGTAAACCTACGAAACGACCTGCCGCGCCGGATGGCGCGCTGCCCAAGCCGGGAGTCTTGCAGGGAAAGGTCGCGCTGGTCACCGGTGCCTCCGGCGGGATTGGCCGTGCCATCGCGTGGCGCCTGGCGCAGGATGGCGCGGCGGTGGCCATTCACTATCACCGCCAAGCCGATGAGGCAACCGCCCTCGCCCGGGAGATCCGCAGCGCCCACGGTATCGCCGAATTGGTCCGGGCGGACGTCAGCAAGCCCAAAGACGTGCAGGCCATGGTGGCAAAGATCGCGGCCAAGCTGGGTCCCATCGATATTCTGGTCAACAATGCGGGAGTGGCGTACCCTGCCGACTTGGGCAGCTTTAATCCCGCCCAATTCAAACAGATGCAAGCCATCAATGTGGACGGAGTGATCCACGTCACCCGAGCGGTGGTGGAGGGAATGAAGAAGTCCAGGTTCGGCCGCATTGTGAACATAACTTCAGTTGCGGGAATAGGGACAGCATTGCCCGGGACAACGTTTTATGCCGCCACCAAGGCGGCAGCAGCAATCCTCACGCGCCGCTTTGCCATGGAGCTTGGCCCGTTTGGAATCACCGTCAATGCCGTTGCCCCCGGATACATTCTGGTTGGCATGAATACCCGCGGGAAAGCCCAGGAAGAGATTGAGGCCACAGCCAAATTGGTCGCGGCCAAGACCATGATGCGGCGCGTCGGCGTCGGGGAAGACATTGCTGCGGCGGTGGCTTACCTTGCATCTCCCACGGCGGGGTTTGTGACGGCGCAAGTCCTGACGGTCGATGGCGGTAGGATGGATTACATCGGCCACGCGTGAGATTGTTTATTTTTTCATGGCTTCTGCGGTGTTGCGCGCCAGATTCTTGATGTCGCCCGCAAGATAGCGCCGCGCCAAGGTCATCACTCCCATCGCCAGAAACAGAAATAGGGACAGGGCGGACAGGCCATATCCAATACCCCAGGAGGCTTTCATGGCTCCGACAAACAACACGCCCAGGCTGCCCGCAAGTGTTCCGGCAAGATTGTAAAGGCCGTACGCGGTCGACCAGCGGTGGCGGGCCACCACGGTGCTGAAGATGGGCATGGAGTTCACCTCCAACAATCCACGGGTCAGGGAGTAGACCAGCAGATTGGCCGTCACCGTGGTGCCCGTAGGCATCAGCCCCATGGCCAGCATCGTGGGCGCCATGAACCACAGGGCCAACATCTGCACGCCGATTCTTCCGCGGGGATCGCGCTGGGCCCAGCGGTCGGCCCACAGACCTCCGAGCGCTTCGCCAATGACGCAGGGCGTGTAGATGAAAAGCGCCAGGATGAGACCGGATTGGGTGAGGCTCATGCCAAACCGCTCATAGAGGTAGGTGGGCATCCAGGTGCCGGTCGGCCAACTGGAAATAGAAAGCGCGAAGGCGAGAATGACGACGCAGACGGCGGTTGGGGTAGTCATGACTGCGCCGATTTTCCGCAAGGGTGGTTCAGGAGGGAGTCCACTCGCCGGCCATCGCACCGACTCATCCGCCGAGGCCGCCTGGTTTGGCAGGAAAGCCACCAGGATCAGGGCCACGATCAGGCCGACGATGCCCAGGATGTAGAATCCGGCCCTCCACGAGTAGTGATCGCCCATGTAGCCACCATAAAATCCGCCCACCCCGGCCCCCACCGGAAAACCCGTAAGGGCAATGGCATTGGCCAGCGAGCGCGTGGAATCGGAGTGAAAAGTGGCGATATGGGCGAGAGCCGTGGGAAGAAAAATAGCTTCGGAGAGTCCCAGGAGGATGCGAAACCCGATGAGCTGAAGACCGCTGTGGGCGAATCCGGTGGCGAAGGTCACAAAACTGAAGATTACCAGGCTGCAAATTATCGCCCGCTTGCGGTTGAATCGATCGCCGATGTAACCTCCAAGCGGCGACGATGCCCCGTAAACCCAAAGGAAACTCGAACCGAGAAGCGCCAGGACGATGTCCGATACCCCCAGCTCTTTCCTGAGCAGGGGAAAGACGCTGAAGATCGTCATGCGGTCGGCGTAGTTCAGGGCCGCCACCAGCCAGACCAGTCCGACCACAACCCACTTGGAATAGCCGTTCGAGTTGGGGCCTATGGCCAAAGATGCGCCTCCCATGCCTGCATGCCGATTACGCCGGTTACGTACATTGTGAAGGCAATTCGTTATTAAGCCCGTTTCTAGCGTTTTGAGTCAGAAATTCGCTAAAAAAGTGATTCGCAAGAATCAAATGTTCCCAAGCCCCGCCAGGGGCGACGTCCTATCACTGCTGTCCAAATTAGCGAGCGCTCGGGGCATTTGACGGGGCTTCGCCCCGC
>PLWR01000713.1 GCA_003165615.1 Acidobacteriota bacterium
TCGGGTGATCGGGCCTACGCCCGCCAAAGGGCTTCGGCCCGCAGGCGGGTGATCGGGTAATGGCCCCGCCCATGCGCCTGGAGAAAACTCTCCCGGCGGTACAGATAGCCAGGCGGTAATAGTGAAGAGGGTTGCAAGCAGTGTTGCGGCCAACGCCTTCCGTACAATTATCAAGGGTTTTTCCATGGGTGACACCGTTGGGAAAAAGGAGCCGGAAGATTGGTGATTGGTGATCGGATGATTCAAAACCGCAAACCTCCATTCGCTAAATCGTGAATTTTGACTCCTGGCTCCTGACTCCTGACTCCTGACTCCTCTGGTTTACCGGTCTGCAGAAGTTCTCTGGCCGCAGTGTACCCGCTCTGCACGGCGCCTTCAATGGTGGCGGGCAGGCCCGTGGCGGTCCAATCGCCTGCCAGAAAGAACCCCTGTATGGGTGTGCGGGCAGGTGGCCGAAGGGGCTCAGCCTCCGGGCTCGGAGAGAAGGTTGCGAAGCGCTCTTTGATGACGAGCGAGTGCAACAGCTTGGCCTTGCGGACCGCCGGCAAGGCTGCGCCCAACTCTCGCAACGCGATGGCCAGCAATTCTTCCTTGGACCGGCTGACGTGCTCGTGCGCGCCGCTGAGGACCAGCGAGACGTAGTGGTCGCTCGAATTCAGGATGCGGCTCTTGTCAAAAAGCCATTGCATGGTCGTTCCGCGCATGCCCACCAACTCGAGATCGGTGATGGGCGCGTCAAACCACAGGTTGATGGAGATGATGGGCGCGGGACGTAGCGCCAGGGCCCCGGCAAAGAACGGCTCGGCGCGCAGTAAATCGCCGGGCAGCACGACGGCGAGCTGTTGCCAGGGCACGGCGGAAATCACGGCAAGGCACTCGATGATTTCACCAGCGCCCAAATCCACACCTCGGCAGGCGCCCTCGGAAATCAGCAATTGCTTTACGCTGCGCCCGGTTTGCACACGCCCGCCACGCGCTTCGATGTATGCGGTGGCTGCGGTGGTGTAGCACTCACTCAACCCTACGCGCGCGAGGCCCAGGCGCGAGTCGGCGGGAGAGGAGAACAGCGCCAGCCGCAGGACGCGCTCAAAAAGCTGCGCGGAAGCAATGCGTGGATCTTCATTCATCGCCGCAATGCAGAGCAAATCCCAGAAATTGCGCTGAAGGCCTTCCGATTGGCGCCGCCGGTTAAGCCACGCCGTGACAGTCTCAATCGGAGTGGGAGCGGAGGTTGTGCCGGCATTGCGCAGGCCCTTACCCAATCGCAGCACTTCCAATTTTTGCTTGAACGAGAAACTCCGTGAGCGCAACACTCCCAAAAGCAGATGCCAGGGCGAAGGCCAGTCCGGGCAGTCGAGACGCGTGAGGCGGCCGTCGCGGTCGAGAAACGGCACCGCGAGCCGGGGCTGAAAATGCAGCCGGTCGAGAGTTCCAATGGTTTTGAGAAACTGGATGGTAGAGTGGTAACAGCCCATGAAGAGGTGCTGGCCGTTGTCCACAATCGAACCGGTGGTGGGATCGCAAAAGGAACGAGCCCGCCCGCCCAGATGCGGCTTTTGTTCGAGCAGGCAAACCCGCTTGCCTGCCTCGGACAACGCCACCCCCGCCGCCAGGCCGGCGAATCCGCCACCGATGATGATTACTTCGTCGGGCATTGTCCGTTGTCCGTGGCCCGTTGTCCGTGGTCAGTTGTCCGTTGCTAAGAGTCAGCGAAAATCGAAACTTGAAAATCGAAACTCGCCACGATTTTCGAGGTTCTGACTCCGGACTCTGGACCTCGGACTTAGGACCTTCATTTCTGCCACTCCGCTCCCAGGTAAACCTTGACCGCGGTCCAGAGCTTCACGGCGCGGGGAACGCGCACCCGCTTTCCGAATACGTTGTAGCAGCGTTTTTGGATGCGTTTCAGAATGCCCCAGTAAATCGAAGCCATAATTTCCGCGGCCTTCATCGACGGCCGGTCTTCGGGCGGAAGCATCTGGCGCGCCAAATCGAAGTAATGCCGGGCGCGGTCGCATTCAAACTGCATTAATTCGATGAAGGAATCATTGTACGTGCCCGCCAGCAAATCGGCGGCCCTAACGCTGAAGCGTTCCAAATCCTCTTGGGGAAGATAGATGCGTCCGCGCTGGGCGTCTGTCTGAATGTCACGCAGAATATTGACGAGTTGCAACGCCTTGCCCAGGTTCACGGCGTAATCCCGCGTGCGGGGATTTTGATAACCGAAAATTTCGATGCAGATCAAACCGATCGTCGAGGCCACGCGGTAGCAATACAGGGACAACTCTTCAAACGTCTCATAGCGGGCGCCGGTCAAATCCATTTCCAGGCCCAGGATCAAGTCCTCGAAGGGCTGCCGGGGGATATTGAATCGCTTGATGCCTTCTGCCAAAGCGCGTAATTCCGCCGAGTCGAGTTGGCTGGAATCTTGCGCGTAACACGCATCCAGCGCCTGCCGATAACGCGCCAGACCGGCAGCGGCCTCCGCAGGGTTGAGGCCGCTATCGGCGACGTCGTCACCCCGCCGTGCAAAGGCATAGACGGCTTCAATGGCCAGGCGTTTTTCCGGAGGCAGAAATACAAAAGCGTAATAAAAGTTGGTAACGCGAGCGTTGGTGAAATGGGTGTTTTTCGAGGATGCCTTCATGATGGGATGGTAACCGTCGGCGCATGAGTGACGCTTGCGCCGAGCGGCGCCCGGCGGGCGCGGAAGTAAAGGCGGAGGAAATCCCACTTACTGAGCGAGGGCCGCCGATGAAAAATATCACAGGAAACCGCTTCGATTTTAGAAAGAATTTCCGTCCCGCCCAACCACGTCAGGCGTAATTGCGTGCGCAGTTTGGCTTGAACTTCCTCCGGCAAACTTCTTCCCCGCTCGAAAAACTCGCGCGTGCGGGCAATTTCAAACGCCAGCAATTCCCGCCAGCGCGTGTCGGCACGTCCGGCGCGCAGGTCCTCAAGCGTGTAATGGAAGCGCGCCATATCCTCCTGTGGCAGATAAATGCGGTCGCGGGAGAAATCAACGGCGACATCCTGCCAAAAGTTGGTGAGCTGGAGGGCGGTGCAAATGTTATCCGAAAGCTCAAACAGGTGCGGGTCGTGATACCCAAATAGTTCCAGCACCAGCCGCCCCACCGGGTTGGCGGAACACGTGCAGTAAGTAAGCAGGGAATTGAAATTCGGATGGCGGCTCACCTTCACGTCCGACTCAAAGGCGTGCAGCAGGTTTTCAAAATTCTGGCGTGAGAGTTGAAACCGCTCTGCGCTGTCGTGCAACGCCAGGAAAACCGGGTGATCGATTTTCCTCACGTAGCTGGCCGCGAGCTTCGAGCGCCAATCGGCCAGCTTTTCGAGACGGTTTTCAACGCCCGGCTCATCGGCAACGTCGTCAGCGTAACGGGCGAAGGCATAAACCGCCGCCAGCGCGTCGCGCTTGTCGCGGGGGACAAGATACGAGGCGGTGGGGAAATTCTCGTAATGCCGGCTCGCCATCCGGCGGCACTCCGCGTAGGCGGCGCGCAACTCATTTTCAGATGCAAACATAAATCGGAACCTGCGTTTCATTATAGGGCTTCCTGAGCATCTCCGGAAACCCGATTGTGATAAACGAGATCAATGAGGCAACCCCTTAAGGGAATCGGCCGGCGCGGGGTATGAGGGGCCAGAGTTGGTGGCGTTGGATGGCGTTGGATGGCGTTGGAAGGCGTTGGACAGAGGCTGATTAATTTCAAGAAGATGGGGGTGATTTGCAGGCGGGCGGCCAAAAAGGGATGGGCCAGAATTCGTGGCGCGGGATGATGCTTTCTCACAGTGACAAACAGTCAGTTGTATTGAAAACTAAAGACTTACATTGCGGCGGCGAAAGAAAAATTGTAAAATCCAAAAGTGTAGGTCAAAACTGGGAAGTGGCGCGTTTTCAATAGCTTAATTTTTTTATGGGCCAGAATTCGTGGCGCGCGATTTTTGAAAGGAGCGGCCTAGACGACGGAAATATGTGCGAAAAGCGATATCGGAAGAAGGCGTGAAAACGATGCGACAAAACGAAAACAACGAGAAGATGCGAAATGCCATACTTGGGAAGTGTTAAAAGAGCATCCGAACTAAGTGTGAAAAGCGCAAACTGGCAAGACGGGAAGAGAATAAGGTGACAAGATGAGAAGATGGGAAAGTGTGGGGCGAGCGGGGCCGGAGGCCGGGCATGGTGTCCGGCCTCCGGAGATTAAGCTAGTCCCAACATGGGTCGAGCGGCCTTCCCGAGCTGATCCACCTCGCTATCTGGATATCTTCTTGAATGACTTTCATGACCATCGCCAGAGCATCCAGCGATGTCTCGCTCTCAGTTTGGCCTAGAGCCATGTCCTCCACAATCGTGCAAAGCATAATAGCTCTTCGGTGCATCTCAGAAATAACGTCCTGTTCTCCGTTAACACTCAGGTGAGCCTCGGCCAAAACAACGATCAGTTTTTGCCAGGGCGCAAGTTCGTCTTTTCTTTCCTCGTTAGATGGCGTGGGCAGCGTGGGCAGCGGATGGGGCTGCTCGTTTTGTTTTGATATGATCTTCTTAGCCTTCATAGTAAACTAGCCTCCTTTGTGGTTTAGGGGCCGTTCGCTACCGATAGCAGCGGGCAGCCCCGACAAGATATGAAAACATCAATTCAAGGGAAACCTGCATATCAGGCCGCTTCTGATCCTTCAGCCAGGGCTTGGTTCCTTCCGTTGCATAGGTCAAACAGACGGGTGGAAGCCAGCCGCATGATGTCCACTTGGAGCCGGATCGACTCCACGACCAATCCGGTGATGGGTTCAGCTAACGTGCTATGTTGAGCGTGCAGGCCCACGTCTGCTAAGTCAGCCTGAATCAGAAGCGCGCAGGCTTGCCTGTAAGCCCACTCGCCAGAGTCCTCGCAATCCACGATGGACGGCTCAGGGTTTCGGTAGAGCTTTTCCAGGACATCGTTTACCACAGACAGTGCCGAGAACTTACTCAAGTCGATCAGCGGTAGCGCCGGTTGTTTGGGTGGCTCGACAGCAAGAGATTCGAGCCGTTTGCCTTTCTTTGGTACAGTGGATTTAGCCTTCATGGGAGCACTTCCTCCTTTGTGGGTTAGGGGCTGCCCGCTGTTTGTGCAGCGAGCAGTCCCGACTTACAAAACTTATGCCGCTGTCTTTCCACCTTCGCGCATATCGCGCATGTCACGCAGCGTGTTGAATAGCCTACGAGCGTTGATATAGGTCTTATGGGTCTTAGGGTCTTTCACCTCAGATATCTCGATCGCAGCCTCTACTTTGCTGGGGCCAACGTCGGGTAATTCCCCAAGAATCATGCGTCGCGCTTCTGGACGCGTAGGTCCGAGTACATACCTTTCCAACTGCTGAATACGGCTCCGCCATTGCTCGAAATGCACCTTGCGGCGCGGCTCGAACAGCTCAAGGACTTGCTCGTTTCCGGCTACCAAGATTCCCATGCGGTTGCCTGCCAAATCGCCAATCTCGCGCAAGGTTTCAAGCGTGTCGATGCGGGAATAGAGGTGCTGCGCTTCGTCCAGGGCCACGGCCACGCCTGCCTTACGACGTCGCAAGACATAGAGCAAGTTCTGACGAACCGCGTCCACCGATTGGGCGTAAGGCACACTCAGCGCCCGCGCGATTCGGCTTAACAAGACGGTGGGAGACATGCCGGAGGCCGAGGCGCGGATATAAACGAGCCACGGCTCAAGCTCGCGGGCGGCCTCCGCCGCACGGTACTCAAGTAAGAAAGTCTTTTGCGCGCCAGCCGGGCCGTAGAGCGTTCCCCAGCGCCCGCGCCGGATTGATGCCAGCATGGCATCCATAGTGCGTGTGGCTTCGCTCTCGTACAGCTTGCCGGGCAGATCGGGGAGCGTTGCGGGGTTAGCCGCGAAAAATGCGAGCAACTTTTGCGCCACGGGCTCACCCAATCCGTCGCGGTCTCCAATGCGCGCGGAACTGGAAAACTGCCGCAGGGTGTGATAGGCGTAGCCGGTGAATTCAGCCACGGTGCGGAGGCCGAAACCTGTGCGCGACATATAGACGTGCAGGGCCTTCCGCGCCTCTTGCCGAACTGCGTTGGATGCGTCCACAGGAGCCTCTAATCCTTTAAACCTAAAATCTGCCGGGCTGCTTCCTCTGAAGTCGGCGCGCGTTCAATCGTCATCGGACGCGCCCGCAACCCGCGCATGTTGTTTTGGAGAGAGCGCAGATGCTCTTCCATTTCGCGGTCGCGCTCCGCTGTCTCTCCGCCCACAACCTTGCGAACGTGAGCCAGCTTTTCAATTTCCTTCGAGAGCAATTCTTCGTCCTTGGTTCCCACGATGGCGCGGCGCTCGGCAATGAACGGCTCCGCGCCTGGCGGGGATACGACCAGGTGCAGCGGGTCGCGCCGGTAGCGCATCACGGAGATTTTCACGCCACTGCCCAGGCGCAGGCGCCACTCGATAAGCTGAGGGCAGGAATAGCGCGCGCCGTCTTCTAGCTCGATGACTCCGCCTTCGCGGATGGCGCGTTCATCCCGCTCGGCAAAAGCAAGGTCAAGGGCAGCCTGATTAGGCTTACGCTGCGCAATTTCTTCGGTGGGCGGCTGGAACTGCCGGAAGGCCGCAAGGCGCGTGAGGCCGTTGCATCCCTTCGCTTCCGTGTCGGCCAGGTTGATTTCCTCAACCCATTGCGCAATACGGCGCTCGGCTTCCTGAATCGATATCAGTTGCGGGCCGATGGTTCCATAGCGGCAGTGGGCAGTTAGATGGCGGTCAACCGCGTCATCAATCTCCCGGTGTTCGTGCTTTTTGAGGGGCGGCTTCCATGACGGGCCGAAGTCCCGCGCGCGGTCTGCATAGAGACGGTGCATCCTTTCCAGCCGGTTGGCGCGGGGATTCTTTTCTTTCGAGCCACGCGGAATCACGCCAAGCTCACCCAGCGGGCCAGCGAGCTTTTCAATCAACTCACCATCGCTGCCCAACACCATGTGCCCACGCACCAGGGCGCGGAAACGCCCAGCGCGGTCGGAGACGAAGCGCTTGGGCAGGAAGTGTTGCCGAATCGTCCGCTCTGCCAGTGCGAACACCGCCTCTTCAAGGGAAATTTGCCATGTCACCAAGTGGTCAATGATGTAAGTCGTGCGCTCATCCAGAATGGTGAGAATGTGAACAATGGGGCGGCCCTTGCCGAAATTGGAAATGCGCCGGTGGTCTTGCTCATCGTAGAACGCGCCGTCAATTTGCCATTCGTCCAGGCACCAAGTGTCACCCGCGAATTCGTCATCATAGAGGCGGTCGAGGTAGCCCGCAGCGGTTTTCACGGCTTCCTTGCCGTCGCGCTGGGGGCCATACATGGGAATCAGACGTTCGCGCCAGTACCGCTTGACCGTGGAGTAGCTGACAGGTTCATAGAAGTAGGAACAGCCGTTCCCACGCTGCTTCGCTTGCAAAACCCCCTCAAGCGACTTAAAAGACTTTCGAGGGGTAAGCTTATCCAGAAAGCATACCTTTAGGTGAGCACGCGCGTCGTCACTGAGTGATGGGAATTTGCCGGGCTTGGGGCCGGGCTGTTTAGGAACCAATTTCGTCGGGTCGTCGTCGTCCCGCAATACCTTTATCCAGCGCTGCAAAGTGCGCACCGACACGCGATTCTGCGCCGCGATAATCTTAAGCCAGTCCCCCCTTTGATCGTGGCCGAGGGCTTTACCGAGTCCGTTGATGCCCTGTTCGGCCGCGCGCATAGCGCGGAGGATGAAAGCCCTCTTCGCCGGGTCACACTTGAGAGCATCAATCTTCTGGTCAAGCTCGGTTTCGGGGAATAGGGTGTTCATCGCTTTGACCGCCGTTGCGGTTTCTTTCGGCCTTCGCCGTTCTTTCGCTCCGTCGCCTGGGCCAATGCGCTTCGGAGTAATGACACTATCCGAGGTGTCGATTCCCCAAGCTCCACGTTACGCCGGAGCTTCTCGCTCATAACAACCCGTTGTATGGTATCGTCTCCAAGGATTTCACAGATGATCGGAATCAGGTACCCCGGGAGATGCCATCTGTGCTTTGTCTCGGCCTTCCATGCGTTTATCAGGCTCGGTTTGAAGGGGTGTTCGGTGAGACCTAACCGCTTGGTTAGCTCTGCGGCAAGCTCCTCTTCGTTTATGCCACGGGAGAGCATGGCGCACTTCATCGACTTGCGGAGAAGGACGTCCAACTCATCTGGCAGAAGGTTCCGACTTGTCTTGAAAATAGACATTGTAACAGGGGTATGGTTGCATATTACAATCTTCATGTCAAGAGGAATTTTATGAGCCAGGAATCTGAAACGCTGGGAGAACGGATTAAACGCATTCGCGGGAAGATGTACCAAGTAGAGTTCGGAAAGAAACTTGGTGTAAGTCAAGGAGCGGTGTCTGCGTGGGAGAGCGATGACGAGGACCGGCGGCCATCCGCCGACATCTACTTCCGTCTCGCTACGCTTGCTGCCAGTCCCGGGGACATACTTTTCTTTTTGCAGAAGGCTGGCTTGAGCGTGGAAACCATCGTTTTAGCCACAAACAAGCTGGCTGGGGATCGCATCGTGCGTCCACAGAAGGGCGATAATGTTTTAATCGCTCCTGTCGA
This sequence comes from Acidobacteriota bacterium, assembly GCA_003165615.1. The sequence goes on from PLWR01000713.1 coordinate 8,604, forward strand.
GCAGATTCTTCCTAATCTTGAGTTCCCATCCTCTCTGATCACGAATCCCTTACTCACGAGATATTTCAAGGTAGACAAACACTCCATGGAACACGCGGCCTTCGAGCCGGGAGAGGTGTTTCTACTGGACATATCCGACACTGCTTTAGGGGGCCTTGAACCATTTTGGGATAAGCTGATCTTAGCCGAAATTGATTTTGATAAGGTTACATTTGGAGCCTCTGACCGTCGTGGCAAGACGATTGTTGCAGGCTGGCTTGTGCTAAGTCATATCTATGATGCATCCGCCCATGCAGCACTAGCTACTGCGAACCTTCACCCTTGGATCGGTGCGAGCCATAAACCGAGTAATGAGTTCGACCTTTCGCGGTCGCCAGAGTCATTTACAGATGATTGGTTGCTCCACTCTCGCCACCCACACCCTTTTTCTGTCGCCCACGAAACTGAGGCTTCTATTTCGAGCAAAGCTGGACGCGTAGGAAAGAGCCACGACGAGTTTGCTAAGGGCTACTTACGCGCGGGAGCGCACATTCGAATTCTTGGACGGATCGTCGGCTGGTTTCCATCGCCATCTAAGGGCGGCAAGTAGTCCGGGAGTCTGGGAGTGAAATGCGCGTGCCCATGCGGGGAAGAATTCGAGCCTAAGCGGCGCAATCAGGTCTATTTCAATGCGAAGCATCGGCAGAGAGACAAGGATCGGAGATGGCCGCGAAAGCGGCAATCTCTTCTCCCGGCGGTTTCCAGGAATGGCCTTGGGGCGCGTAGGAAGGCAAAAAAAAGGCGGTGGCCCACCGCTACAAGGTCAGATAGGCCAATCCAAACCCCGAACCCTCACATGGGAAACGTCGGGCGAATTCGGCCCTGAGTTTGTGAACGGTATTTCGCGGTCGGTCTTAAAGGTTCGCGGGCTGGTCGTGGCCCAGTTTCAGTTGGCAGGAAGGAAGAGAGGATAAACCATGTCAGTGAGCGCCGTGATCGGCAAAGAAATGGCCTACAAAGATTATGACTATGGGCGGCGATGGCGACAAGTTCGGCTTGACATTTCGGGGCTCAGCGTTGGTGCAAACACTATCCCCCACGGGCTCAAGACCACAAGCCAGGGTTCGGTGACGATTATGCGGGAAAACGTTTTGCTCACGTCCGTAATGGCTTGTCACCAGAGTTCGCCGGGCGATGCCACGAATCTGTATTACACCGTGGATTCCGGCCCCGGTACGACAATGAGCGTATGGGTCGTTGTCTAGGCAGGAATAGAGAACGCTGTAACGCCGCTTCGGGACAGTGAGATGAGTAAATCCTATATGCTTGGGAACCGCTCTAGAATGCCGATACGGTCAGGCGTGGAACTTGAGGCAGCGAAGTTCCTGACCACGCGCGAGCTTGCCGATTTACTACATGTCAGCTTATATGGACTTTTACGTTGGCGACGCGACGGTGACGGGCCGCCGTTCATTCGCATCGGCAAAAACAGCATCCGCTATCCTCGCAAAGCGCTTGAAGTGTGGCTGATGTCATCAGCGCGAACATGGAACCGGCGGGGCATAAGGAGGAACGATGTTACCTAATTTACAACTACGGCGGGTCGCAAATCGGCACGTCGCCTATGGCGAGGATGGAAAGCCAGTAGGCGAGTTAGGGGAGGGGCATCTCAAATCGTATGTGTCGGCGCTGCCCGGCGCGTACCATCAGACTCCCGAACAAAAGGACACCGGATGCTTTGCCGCGTATCGGTTCGCGGATGCGGTTAAAACTCGCGCCTATGAACTGCGTAAGGCCGATCCGCACTTGTCCGAATTGGAAGCGCACCGGATGGCAACCTCTCAAGTGTCGCAGTCGAACCCCGCGCTGCTTACCGCCTATAAAAAAGATCGTCAGGAAATCTAAAGGGGCGCAACATGAGAAGTTTTCGGCGGTCGTTTGTCTGCTCTTTCTGCCTGGCGGTGCTGGTGGTGGCGCTAGCGCTGGTGGCGAGGTATCCTGCGCCGGTGTGTGCGGCCTCTGCCTCACTGCGCTTTCCCGCGTTCGGTTACATTGAAGATAATCCCACGGCGACAATTGCCGGGAGCAGTGCGACCACAACGGCCACGGCTACAGAGGGAGCTACGACGGCTCAGGTCCAATGGGTTTTCGGCACGGTGGCGGGAAGCTATGGAACCTGCACTGTCCAGGCGAAAACCACTTTCGACGGCATAAATTGGCTGACGCTTGGCAGCGCGGCCTCCATCACTGTCACCACGAGCACGGTCAATGCATGGGAGGTCATGAGCCAAGCCGCGACGACCTCAGTCACCACCACCACGCCAAGCAGCTCTGCGGCTGTGGGGTTCGGAAAGCAGACCGAGTACACGTTTTCGTGCAGCGGGGGATATGGAACAGCCGCGCCGGTGACGGTCACGACGATCTACAAATAGGGGAGGGGCAATGGGCAAGAAAAGGCAGGAAAAGGAATCGCGGCAACGGGCGGAAGCTTCCGGCCCGGAATTCATCGGGAGCTTGCGCAGCCAGCGGAGCGTGAAAGAACAGCGGCGGCTTGAGTCCGAACTCAAGAGGGCAAATGAGCAGAAAGAATATTGGGAACGGAAACTCACCACGGCGCGGGAAGGTGTGACACGGAATACCGCGCAAATCTCGGCGGGGCAAGGCTATGCGCATTTGGCCCTCGAAAACTGCGTGCAGGATGTTGCGAAAGCAGAGCAGATGATTTCTGCGTTTAAGGCGCAAGCTGTCAGCCTCCAGGCGCAGATTAATGCTCTTGTGCTGACTCCCGAGCAAGCCGCGCAGCGGGCCGAAGGGCAAGCAGCCCTGGCAAATCTCGCCCTGGCACGCGAGGAGGGCGATAGAAACCTTGATACGGTACTGGCGACGGCCACGCGATTGTTACGCGAGCGGGCGGAAGTCACTTCCAGGATGCAAAAGCTCGCAGAGACTCTTGAATTCGAGCGTATCAATTTGGATGATGACCGCTTTAACGCTTTGCTCCGAACGCTGCCCCAAGGGATGGCGGCGGAATCGGCAAAGTGGGTGAAGTGGTTTCTTGGCCGCGAGGATGGCAGGCACCCCGTTGCAATCCAGGGCGGGGAGATTGTGCTGCGTGAAACTTTGGTGTGCAACGGTGCGTTTAGCATTGGCGATTGCGCCGAGCTGACCAAGGAAGAGGAAGCCGAAATAAAAAGAATTCTGGACTCTCGCGTGCCGCCCTCACCATCCGCATTTCTGGCTGACCCTAACCCGCAAAGGCTTGGAATGCCGAAACCGGAGAATGTGCCGCCCGAAAGAATTCAATGGGCCATGCCGAGGTAATTACAAGTTTGGAAAGGTTTACCCAATGGTTGATTGGGCTGATCCCGTCCGGAAGCGGGTTACTGGCGCTGCGCTGAGGCTCAGAGGATTACCCCACGATGTCGGCATGTCGTGGAACCGTTTAGTCATGACGGACCTCCTGCCCTCTGCCCAAGGCGCAGCGCCGATTTTTCACTCTGCGAATGAAGCAATGATGCGAGCGAGTTTGTCAGGCGCGCCGGGATTGGCGCAAGAGAGCGCTTGTGCTGGGCGGTCTCAGGCGCGCGGGGCTCTCCTCCCCGATGGTCAGCAACTCCGGCGCGCTTGATAAACTCACTCGGGTGAGAAAGGGGATTAATTGTGGATGACATTGGTCTTGCTTTCACGATTACCGCAGACCCCTCCTCCGCAGAGGCGGCGTTAGATGCTTTTGGCGGGCGTGCGCGATCCGCGTCCGATAGCGTCAACCAATCGTTTGGCGGCATTAATAAAACAATGCTTTCCAACCGCGAATCGGTGCGCCTGCTTTCCGAGGAAATGGGCATTCACCTTCCGCGCGCGGTGAGCGGCGCGGTGGCGGAAATGCTTCCTGCTATCAGTTCGATCGGCCCTGTACTGCTGGGGGCGTTCGCTGTCATGGAGATTCCCAAGCTGGTCAAGGGAATTTCAGACCTTGTTGATAGCTGGGAAGGTTTCGGCAAGGCGGAAAAAAAGGCGATGGCGGACGCGATCCGCGACACAGCCAGCCTCGCCAAAGAAGTGAAGTCTGTTGAAAATGAGTTGGACCTGTTTGGCAAATCCATGGCCGAAAAGGCCGCTATGCAGGCCAAATGGGCAGGCGAGGATGCGGACAGAGCGCTCCAGGATTTGTTGAAGGCGGAAAGCAAAGTCGCTGATTTGAACGCCAAAGTGAAAGAGGCGAAAAGGGGCGCTGGCGTCTTTGCCGCAGGCGCGGGAGGCGAGTACGCCAAGGCTATCGAGGCGGCCACGGCCGAGGTTAATGCGGCTCGTGAGGCATGGAAGCTCGCCGATGAAAAGGCGTTCCTTGAGCAAAAGAAATCGGCGGAAGCAGCGGCGGCAGCCACGGTTAAGGCAGCGAAGGATGAGGCGCACGCGGCCAAGGAGGCAGCCCTTTCATTCGCCGAATGGGCCAAGCAGCAGCACGCCGTCTTTGGCACGGGCCGGATCATGCAGCAGCAAGTGGCCATCGAAGCCATGGCGCACGGATGGGACAATGCCGCGATTTCCGTGAAGCTCTACGACGACGAGCAGGCGAGATTCATCCAGGAACTGCCCCTGGCACAG